>JAOPVG010000317.1 GCA_025966255.1 Jatrophihabitans sp. | reverse complement strand
GACCCGACGTCCTGCCCGCGCAATGGCCAGCCCTGGCCGACGACCAACAGCGGCAGCGGACATCTGTGGCCGGTGCTGTCGGGTGAGCGCGCGGAAACGGCGCTGGCGCAAGGCAATTCGACGTTGGCGAGCTCGCAGCTGTCGTTCCTGCTGCGCTCCGCGTCTGGCGAAGGGCTCGTTCCCGAGCAGGCATGGGAGAACCCGGCCGTGGCCGCCGATCCGTTCGGCACTGACCCGACGATCGCGTCGATCGGATTCGCCGACGGTCAGGCTGCCGGCTCGGCCTCGCCGCTCACGTGGGCGCAGGCGCAGGAGGTGCGGCTGATCACCGACGTCGGCGCCGGGCGCATCACCGACCGTCCGGACATCACGACGAAGCGCTATGTGACGCACGCCCCGCCCGGCTCGGTGCCGGTCACGATCACGACACCGACCGGCGGGCAGACCGTGTCCGGCACGACGACCGTCACCGGCACCACGACTCCCGGTGCGCACGTGGTGGTGAGTTCGGTGGCCACGGACGTCACCGGGGCGAACGCGATCGCGTCGACGACCGCGGACAGCGCTGGGGCCTACTCAGTCTCCGTGCCCGTGGCCTTCGGGAGCAACATCATCACAGTGTCGGCCACCACTGCGACGGGCACCGGTGTGGCGCGGGTCGATGTCCTTGGGGAACTCGTCGGCGGCACGACGGTGCTGGACACCAACGACCCCGCGAACGACGACAACGGCCCGGGCACGTACCAGTACCCGACCTCACCCAACTTCCAGGCCGGCTCGTTCGACATCACGCGCTTCCAGGTGCTGACGAAAGACGGCACCGTCTATCTGCGGACGACGCTGCGCAATCTCGCGGAGACCTTCGGCGAGGCGCTCGGCGCGCAGCTGATCGACCTGTACGTGCACCGGCCCGGCGCGACACCGACCTCGCAGGCCGCGGCGCACCCGACACTCAACTACACGATCGCGGCCCAGGACGCGTGGAGCCAGCGCCTCGAGGTGCAGGGCTTCCAGGGGCCGGTCTGGGTGAATCCGAATGGTGATCAGATCGGGGCCGTGAATGCGGTCGTGGCCTCGATTCCCGCGAAGACGGTGACGATCGCCGTACCGGAGGCGCAGTTCGGGACGCCGGCGACCGGCTGGTCGTTCGTCGAAACCGTCACCGGGCAGGACGGGTTCAGCCCGGACCAGGCACGTGGTTTCGCTCCTACGCCACAGGACTTTGCGTTCGGGGTCTGTGCGGTGGGCGCGTCGGCACCGATCTGCGGCGTGAATCCGGCGACCGTGCCCAAGGTGCTGGACACGCTGACCCCGCCCGGTGTCGCGCAGTCCGTCGAGCTCGATCCGACGCAGGGGCCGGTCGTGCTGCGCGGAGTCGCCGTCGGCTGACGCGGTTCGATGATCTCCTGCGCCTTCTCGGCGTCGCGGGCGGCGAACGGTTCCACGAAATCGCGGTGCTCGGTCGTCCCCCGGTGCCCCATCGGTGGAGCGGCCATCCGGGCCCTGCGTGATACTTGAGGCGATGATCCAGCTGCGATCGAGGCCGAGCGCGATCGGCGCAACCAGTGCCTGAGCTGCCGGAAGTCGAGTCGGCCCGATCCGTCATCGAGCGGGCGGCGTTGGGACGTCAGATCGTCGACGTGGACGACACCGACACCTACGTCTGCCGACCGCACCTGCCGGGTGAGATCCGCAGCGCGCTGCTGGGTCGCAAGCTGACGGCGGTCCATCGGCAGGGCAAGAGCATGTGGTGCGAGACGTCGGGCGTGGGTCGGCAACGGACGCCCGGCCCGATACTCGGGATACATCTGGGTATGTCCGGCAAGATCGTCATCGCCAACGCCGACGGCATCGAGATCGACGGCGGCGACTACTGGGAGCGCGGCCGCGCACCCGGCGACTACCGCTTCACCCGATTCTCGCTGACCTTCGCCGACGACGGCTCGCTGCTGCTGATCGACCCGCGCCGGCTGGCCCGGGTCCGACTGAACCCGCCGACTGAACTCCTCGGACCGGACGCCGCCACGATCTCGCCGGCCGAATTCCGCGCAGCGCTCAGTGGCGGCACGGCTCCGATCAAGGCCCGGCTGCTCGATCAGCACGCGCTCGCCGGGATCGGGAACCTGCTCGCCGACGAGATCCTGTGGCGGGCGAAGATCAACCCGGCCCGTCCGGTCTCCGAGCTCGATCGAGCCGACCTGGACCGCCTGCTGCGGGCGACGCGTAGCTCGGTGGGCGCGGCCGTGCGCGAAGGCGGCGTTCACACCTTGAGCATCGTTGCGTTCCGCAAACCCGGAGCGCTCTGCCCGCGCGACGGCGCGCCGATGGTGCGGGGCGAGGTCGGCGGCCGCACGACCTGGTGGTGCAGCCGCGAGCAGGCGCGCTAGCGAGGGTCGTCGCACCCCTGGCGGATTCTTGTTCAGGATGAATCCGGGCTATGCCACCGCGGCGGCGAAGGAGGCGAACAGATCGCCGGGCAACGGAGTGTGCAGCTTCCAGGTCACGGCCATCGGCCGCTCGCCCTCATGTTTGACGTAGGTGGCCGGGCCGAGAAACCAGAACGCACGGTCGTCCGCTCGGTTGCGCGCGAACAGCAGGATCGAACGGTTCATCGCGACGTGGGCCTGATAGCGACGACCGGTCGGGCTGTCAGCGCGTGTGCCTGACTGGCTCTCCCAATGAATGAGTTCGCGAGTAATCGCGTAGTCGCGGTAGCGCGTCGTCGGAGAGAAGTCGCCGCTCGTCTTGTCCAGGGTGAAGGCCAGGAGGTCCGCTCCGACTGACTTGGCGTCGTACACCCCTTCTCGCCATTGCGGGGTCTTCGCGCCGGCTCCCTCTCCGACGGCGGCGAGGATCTCGATGCGCGTGTAGCGCCCATGGATCTGCAATGGCACGTCGGGCAGCCCGAGGATGGGCTCGTGAAGGTGATCAACCTGGGCCCGCAGCACCTCGAGCGCATCGCCCAGCTCGGCCCGTACCTGGGGATGCGTCCACACGAGGTCAACCGCGTCCTGCAGTGAGTCGTTCTTCGCGATGGCCTGGTCGCCGATGTTCGCCGCGAGCATTCGCGCGAGGCGCCTCTCGCGTTCGGTCAGAGTGTTGACGTCTGGCGCCGCCACCCCGGCCAGGAAAGTGCGATACGCGTCTATGCGCAGCTCATCGTCGACGTGAATGGATCGCGCCACCCCACGTCGGAGCGAGACCTCATGCGACCCGGCGGGCGCAACCGTCAGGCCAGCGGCCTCGCGCAGGTCTGACCAGCCCCGGTTTCCGGTGTACACGTCGCTGAGTTCGAGCCCCGTCTCGACCAGATAGTCGCTGAGACTGACCCGCGCCTTCGTCTGGTGCAGCGATCGCAGCTCAGCCACCTTCGCCGGCCAGTTCGACGGGATGGCCTCCCGAATGCTCCGCAGCACGATGTCAGCTGCCACGGAATCCAGCTCCATGTGGCAACCGGCGGGAAGGAACGGAAAGCGGTGCTCGACGGCGCGTTCGAGCTCTGTACGGCTTCCACCGAGCAACGCTCGGTAGCGCAGGTCGAAGCGGAACTCGCGGCGATGCATCCCGACAAAGTCGAGCACGGTGCAGACGGTCTTGCCTCTCGCCGTGCGTAACCCGCGACCAAGCTGCTGGAGGAACAGTGTCGCGCTCTCGGTCGGCCGAAGCATCAGCACCACGTCCACGGAAGGGACGTCTACCCCTTCGTTGAAGAGATCGACCGAGAACACAACCTGGATACGTCCATCTGCCAGTCCGCGTAGCGCGTCGACCCGTTCTGCCTCCGGACTGTCAGCCCACACCGCCACGGCTTCGAGCCCATGGGCTTGAAAATGGCGAGCCATGAAGCGGGCGTGTTCGACGCTGACGCAGAAGCCGAGGCAGCGCATCGTGGACGGGTCGTCAACGTGGTCCTCGAGTTGTCGCAGCACGAATCGCGCCCAGGCGTCGTCGGCGGTGTAAACGTCACTCAGGGCGGCAACGTCGTAGCCGTGCCCACGCCGCCACGGGACCTCGCGAAGATCCACGCCATCGTGAATGCCGTAATAGACGAACGGCGACAGACGATGCTGGTCGATCGCGTCCCAGAGGCGTAGCTCGGCGGCGATTCGATCACCAAACCAGTGCAAGATCGGTAGGCCGTCGCTGCGTTCTGGAGTAGCGGTGAGACCGAGGAGCTCGACTGGCTGGACCTGGTCGAGCAAGCGGCGATACGACTGCGCGGCTGCATGGTGGAACTCGTCGACGATTACGACGTCGAAGTGATCGGCCCGCAGGTTACCGAGTCCGTTGGCGTTCAGACTTTGGATGGACGCGAACACGTGATCAAACTTCTCCGGCCGAGACCGACCGACCCATTTCTCACCGAACGTGTAGTCGCGCAGCGCATGACGGAACGTGGCGATGCTCTGGTCGAGGATCTCCTCGCGGTGCGCGACGAAGAGTAGGCGAGCCCGTGGCAGCGTCGGCCGGAGTCGCGCATAGTCGACAGCCGCCATCACCGTCTTTCCAGTGCCGGTCGCAGATACGAGCAGGTTTCGGTGATGGCCGTGTT
>JAOPVG010000299.1 GCA_025966255.1 Jatrophihabitans sp. | reverse complement strand
TGGCCCGCACCGCGATCCTCGACATCTTCTTGCAGTTCTTCGTGCTCGCCGGGTTCGGCGCCCTGGTCATCGACCGGGACAAGATGCGGGCCAGGTTGAGCCGGCTGATCGCCGACGGTGCCGATCTGAGCGGCGGGGTCCCCACGCTCGGGCCGCGTCCGTGGCGGCTCGTCGCCGGCGTCATGTTCGGGCTGGCGTGTGCCGTGAAGTGGACGGGCCCGTTTTTCTTCGGCCTGTTCGTCCTCCTGTCGCTGGTCTGGGACCGCGCCGCGCTCAGGTCCGCCGGCGTTCGGCGGCCGACCCGCAACTGGGCGCGGCGGTCGCTGCTGCCGGGACTTGGCTCGCTGATCGTGACGCCCGTCGTCGCGTATCTGCTCACCTATCTCGGGTGGTTCACCGGCGAGAACGCGTGGAACCGGCACTGGGCCGATTCGCACGGCCCGTCGACGCACCTCAATCTCGTCGGCCTGCACATCCCCTTCAACTGGGGCTGGGTGCCGGGGCCGCTCCGGTCGCTCGGCTCGTACACGCTCGAGGCGTACCGCTTCCACCAAGGCCTCGACAGCGGTCACGCGTACCAGTCCAACCCGTGGAGCTGGCTCGTCCTCGGCCGGCCGGTCGACTTCTACTACGACGGCTCCGGGACGACCTGCGGAGCGGCCACGTGCTCGCGCGAGGTGCTGCTGCTCGGCACGCCGCTGCTGTGGTGGGCGTTCGTGCCGATGCTGCTGTGGCTGGCCTGGCACTGGTTCACCACCCGCGACTGGCGGGCCGGCGCGGTGTGGGTGGCGTTCATCGCCGGCTGGGTGTTCTGGTTCCAGAATCTCAAGCGGACGATGTTCCTGTTCTACATGGCACCGCTGGTGCCGTTCCTGATCATCGGCGTCACGCTCGCATTGGGCGTGATGCTCGGACCCGCGCTGCAACGCAACGGCGATCCGGAGCGCGCGCGGCGAGCACGGCGGCGGCGCGCCTGGGGCATTGCCGGGATCTCCGCGTACCTCGGCCTGGTAATCGTCGACTTCGCCTGGATGTGGCCCATCTTCACGGGTGGACTGCTGACCTACAACGAGTGGCACGCGCATATGTGGCTGCCCTCGTGGGTATGACCAGCGAAAGCCAATTCTCCAGGAGGACCACGCCATGAGCCTGTCCGCCAAGGTGCGCCGTGCCCCATTGCGTGTTGTCACCGGCGCATTCATTGTCAGCAGCGGTGTCAGCAAGCTCCGGGCCGACGAGGACACCGCCAAGCAGCTGCACGGCTTGGCCGGCAATACCTACGGGTTCCTCGGCAAGCTCGATCCCAAGCTGTTCGCGAAGGCCCTCGGCGCCGGTGAGACCGCGCTCGGCACCGCGGTGCTGTTGCCGGTGGTCTCGCCGGTTGTCGCCGGCGCCGGGCTCATGGGCTTCTCCGGCGCGCTGCTCAACCTGTACTGGAACACGCCCGGCATGCACGAAGAGGGCAGCCCGAAGCCGACCCAGCAGGGCATCGCCATCGCCAAGGACACCTGGATGTTCGGCATCGGCGCCGCTCTCGTCGCGGACGGCATCCTTTCCCCGGCGCACGACAAGCACGTCGAGTTGGCCAGCACCGTGCACGAGAAGCGCAACCGCAAGGCCAAGCAGAGCCGCAAGGCGCGGAAGGCCGCCAAGTTGGCGCGGGCCCAGGCCAAGGGTCACGCCCTGGAGGTCGCCCGCGAAACCGGGTCCGAGCTGACCAAGCGGGCCAAGAAGTCTGCCGCCCTGAAGCGCGCGCATCAAGCGTCGGACAAGGCGGCCAAGCGCCTCGGCGACGCGCGCGACGAGTACGGACCCGTCGCGGTGGAGAAGGCCAAATCCGCCCGCGACGCCGCGCGCCAGGCGGCCCGGCAGGCGGCAGCGGAATACGGCCCGGTCGTCGCCCAGAAGACCAAGCAGGCGCGCCGCGCGGCCAAGGAAGCCCGAGACGAGTACGGCCCGATCGCCGCGGAGCGAGCGCGGGCCGCGCGTGACGCCGCCATCCACGCGGCCGAGGAGTACGGCCCGGTCGCGGCCGACAAGGCCCGGCAGGCCCGCGACGCCGCGGTCGACGCGGCCCGTAGCGCGGCCGACGAGTACGGCCCCATCGTGGTGGAGCGGGCCAAGCAGGCCCGCGACGCCGCGCAGCAAGCCGCTGACCGCGCGCAGCAGGCCGTCCGCTGATCACGTAGCGCGACCGCACCAGAGAGGCGCCCCCGGGGACCAGATCCCCGGGGGCTTCCTCATGTCCGGCCGGCTCAGCCACCCTTTCCGTGCTGCGGAGCGACGTACTGCGTCGCCAAGGCACTCGCCTTGAGGTCCTGCACGATCTTGAGACCGCCCGCTGTGGCCTTGTCCGGCTGGGTGATGAGCACCTCGCGGGTCGCCGGGTCACCGGGCTTGCTGTAGTCCAGGGACGGGAAGATCCCGTTGGTGTCGATGCTCGTCGTCTGCCGGAACGCCTTCTGGATGCCGTCGCGACTCAGGTCGCCGTTGTCGCAGGCCTTCTTCAGCACCGCGGTGTACGCGGCCGCCGCACCGTAGCCCCAGTCCACGCCACCGTTCGGAATCTCCTTCGGGTACTTGGCGGTGTACGCCTTGCGCACGGCGGTCGCACCCGCACTGGTACCGGAGAACGGCTGCCACGACGCGGCGACGTAGAGCAGCTTGGTCAACGCCGGGCCGGCGGCTGTGCCAAGCAACTGCGGCGCGTACACCGGGTTGTTGCCGAGCAGCGGCACGTTCAGACCGATCGAGGCATCGACCGCGGCAGCAGACGCGGTCTGGGTCGGGGTGGCGGTCAGCATGATCGCCTTGACGCCCTGGTTCTTCAGCGCCGTCACCTGGCTGGTGACGTCGGTGGCGGTAGCGGTGATCTTCTGCCCGACGAGCTTGAGTCCGAGCTGCTTCGCCGCGAACTTGCTGCCCAGGTAGCCGTCCTCGCCGTACTCGCCCTCGAGGTAGATGTGGCCGACCGTGTCGCCCTTCTTGATCTTCTTCTGATCCACCAGGAACTGGATCCCGTTGATCATCTCGACGTCGTAGGTGGAGCCGACGATCATGTTGTTCGGGTTGTCGAGGATTGTCGAGGCCCAGGAGACCGGCACGGTGAACAGCTTGTCCGTCTCGATGTTCTGCTTGAGCGCCGCGTTGATCGGCGAGCCGAGCAGTTGCTCCATGCCGAGGACGTTCGGCGCCATGTCGGCGTAGAG
>JAOPVG010000286.1 GCA_025966255.1 Jatrophihabitans sp. | reverse complement strand
TTCCCGTCCGTCGAGCAAGCCGGCCGCGCCGAGCGCGAAAGTGCCCGAACAGACGCTCATCACCCGGGCACCGCGCTTGACCGTCGCCCGCAGCAGGTCCAGGACGGCGTCACACGGGTCGTCCCGCTCGATCTGCGCCGGGACGACCACAAGATCGGCCTCGGCCGCCTTGTCGAAGCCGTGCGGCGTCGTCAGCGTGAAACCCGCCGCGGTCGGGACCGGACCGCCGGCGGAGACCACGAGGCAGTCGTAGCGAGGTACGCCGTCGTCGGTGCGGTCGATGCCGAATCCTTCCCACGCGACGCCGAGCTCGAAGGGCTGCACCCCCGGCAGAGCCAGGATGGCGACGGATTTGATCGGCTTGTAGGACGACACTTGGCGAACTCTGCCACACGGAATGGCAGGATCTCAACGAGTGTCGACAATAAGTCGCTCGCGGCGAGATCTCGATGGGTCAAGACTTCTTGCCATGACGCCGATGTTCATCTTCCTCGGGTTGGTGCTACTGCTGAGCATCGCCTCCGCCCTGGGGTGGACGGCGGACTCCCGCGATCCCGATTTCACCCTCGCTGGGTTCTTCAGTCCCGCGCGACCTGCGCCGCCGTCACCGAGGGCCGATAATGTGCACGCGCAAGGGCCCTCGTAGCTCAGTGGATAGAGCATCCGCCTTCTAAGCGGACGGTCGCAGGTTCGATCCCTGCCGGGGGCGCGGTCCGGTTGCGGACGTCGGCGAGGACGACGGTGCGGCCGCCTCGATGCCTGTGCTCCCGTTCGGGTACCCCTCGAGCGCCCCGTGACGGCACCCTGGTCGCCACTACGTCCTGATCCGCGGCCCCTTCCGCATGACGCAGTCCGGGGTATTGTCCGAAATGCGCGATAACTTCGGACGAGGAGATGCCGTGGACACCCATTTGTTCCGCCGGGCCGCGGCCGTGTCCGGAACGATTGCCCTGGCCGTCCTCAGCGCATCAGCGCTCACCGCGTCCGCCACCCCCACGGCGTCGCGGGGCTCGACCGCACACGTGTGGATCACCACGCCCGACCGCGCCCAACTGCTGCGTGACGCCGGCACCGTCTCCTTCGGCACAGCCACGCCGAAGTACGAGACCCTGGTGGTCGACCCGACGCGTGGCTACCAGACGATGACCGGGTACGGAGCGTCGCTCACCGACTCGTCGGCGACCGTGCTCGAGGGGTTGTCACCCAGTAAGCGCGACGCGACGATGCGCGACCTGTTCGACCCGCGCACCGGCGATGGGCTGAACTTCTTGCGCCAGCCGATCGGTGCGTCCGACTTCGTCGCCGGCCACGACTACACCTACGACGACATACCTGCCGGTCAGACCGACTACAACCAACGGCAGTTCACGATCCAGCACGACCGTCAGGCGATCCTGCCGCTGCTGCGCGATGCGCTGCGCATCAACCGGCACATCACGATCATGGCCTCGCCGTGGAGCCCGCCGGCCTGGATGAAGACCAACGGCTCGCTCGTCGGAGGTCGGCTTATCGACGATCCGCGGATCTACCGTTCCTTCGCGCTCTACTTGGTCAAATTCGTCCAGGCCTACGAGCGCGCGGG
This sequence comes from Jatrophihabitans sp., assembly GCA_025966255.1. Taxonomy (GTDB): domain Bacteria; phylum Actinomycetota; class Actinomycetes; order Mycobacteriales; family Jatrophihabitantaceae; genus Jatrophihabitans. Next base: position 2,307 of record JAOPVG010000286.1, on the reverse strand, counting down.
AGTGCCGGTCGACTACCTGACGGTGCAGAACGAGCCGCAGAACCGCACGCCGAGCGGCTACCCCGGAACCGACATGTCTGCCGCGCAGGAGGAGAAGGTCATCCTCGCCCTCGGTCCGATGCTGCGTGCCGCGCACCTTGATACGAAGATCCTCGGCTACGACCACAACTGGGCCGAGCACCCGAACGACATCGCGAACACTCCGCCCGACGAGCAGTCCGACACGAACAACTACCCGCAGGAGCTGCTCGCATCGCCCGCGTCGCGCTACCTCGGCGGCACGGCATACCACTGCTACTACGGCGACCCCAGCGCGATGACCGCGCTGCACAAGCAGTTCCCGAGCAAGGACATCTTCTTCACCGAATGCTCGGGCAGCCAATCGGGCGACCCGACCCAGACGTTCTCGGACACGCTGAAGTTCGACGCCCGCACGCTGGAGATCGGGACGCCGCGCAACTGGGCCAAGTCGGTCGTGAATTGGAACCTCGCGCTCGACCAGTCCGGCGGCCCGCACGTCGGCGGCTGCGGCACGTGCACCGGCGTCGTCACCGTCGCGTCGGATGGCACGGTGACCCGCAATGCCGAGTACTACGCACTCGGGCACCTCAGCCGCTTCGTCCGTCCCGCTGCCACGCACATCGCCAGCACCTCATTCGGCACGCCGTCGTGGAACGGGCAGATCACAGACGTCGCATTCCGCAACCCAGACGGATCAACCGTGCTCGTCGCGCACAACGAGAACGACAACCCGCAGTCGTTCTCGGTGAGCGAAAACGGGCAGAGCTTCGATTACACCCTGCCCGGCGGTGCGCTGGCGACCTTCGTCTGGCCATCGGCACCGTCGCCGGCTCCGGACGAGCGCGCACTCGACCCGGCCACGTGGACGGCGACGGCGAACCCGACCGGCCCGAGCGACCCATGCTGCTCGGGCGACGTGGCCACCCACGCCGTGGACGACGACGCCACGACGCGGTGGTCGACGGGCACTGGCCAGACGCCCGGCCAGTACTTGCAGGTCGACCTCGGTCGCCCACATCGAGTGAGTCGCTTCGTCCTGGACACCGGCGCGAGCACTGGCGACTACCCACGCGCCTACACCGTCACGACGAGCACCGATGGCACGCACTGGACTGACGCCGGATCGGGCAGCGGGACGGGACAGTTGACGAGCGTTGCGCTCAACGGGTCGCCGGTCCGCTACGTCCGCGTGACGCTCACGAACAGCGCTGGGAGCTGGTGGAGCGTGGCGGACGTGCGCGCCTACCTGCCAAGGTCCTGAGCCGGTCGGTCGCGTAGCCGAAGTTCAGCTCAGGCCGCCGCCGCCACCGCTGCTGTTGGCGTTTGAGCGGCCGGTGCGGATTGGAACAGCCGGCCGCGGATGCTGTCGCGCGCGGTTCGGATCGCGACGATGAGCCACGCCGCGACCAGCGCGGCGTAGATCACGGCAGCCGTGACACGGAACATGATCAGACCGGTGTTCAGAGCGAGCGCCGACGTTCCGGTCACGCAGGTGCCCACCGGGAAGGTGAACGACCACCAGGTCAGGCTGAACGGAAGGCGGCTGCGCACGGCGTGGACGGTGATCAAACCGGCGACCGTCGCCCACAGCAGGGCGAAGCCCAACGCGGGCACGCCGTAGACGACGCCGAATGCCTGCAGGGCCTGCCCGTAGGGAGCCGGCAGCGTCCCTTGCGCGGCGTTTCCGAGCAGGTTTGCTGATGTGATGGATTGGCCGAGTGGTCCGAGCACGATCCACAGTGTGGGAACCATGCGCAGGGGTCCGATCTTGTACAACGTGAGCCGGTGCCAGATCAACGTGATCACGATCAACGAGGCAAGCAGGGTCATCCCGAACATTCCGTAGCAGCACAGCAGCAGGCTGGCGCGCGCCGGTCCGGCTGGTGCGTACGGGATGAGCAGCGCTCCGGCGGTGGCGGACACCATCGGCGGCACGATCGGCATCAGCCAGCCGCCGAAGGCGCTGTCGGGCCGTAGGTCGTGCTTGGTGAACATCAGGTACGGGACCGCGACGCCGCAGGCCAACCCGAGCGGCGTGCCGATCAGCCACATCGCCCAGTCGATGTCCACGGCGGCGGGTAAGCCGATGACGTCGCGGCCAAGCAGCAACGTTCCGTCCCCAACGGTCAAGATCGCCATCGGCACCGCCCCGTAGAACTGGGCCATGACCGGATCGGCGGCGTCTCTGCGTGCGGTCTGCCGGTACCCGATCAAGCGTCGCGCCATACCGATGGTGAGGGCGATCAACAGGACGGCGGCGGCGCCCCACACCACGGTGGCGGCGAT
>JAOPVG010000263.1 GCA_025966255.1 Jatrophihabitans sp. | reverse complement strand
TCGGTGGTGCTCTGACCTCCACGCTCGGCATGGCTGCCCTCGTCTTCGGCTTCGTGCACGCCGCGACCGACGGCTGGAGCCAGACCGAGACCCTGGTCGCCTTCGCGTCCGGTCTCGTCCTGCTGGCCGCGTTCATCCAGACGGAACTGCACGCCGAGTCGCCGATAACGCCACTGCGGCTGTTCGCCGACCGCAACCGAAGCAGCTCCTATGTCGCCCGGCTGCTGCTCGTCGCCGGAATGATGGGGATGTTCTTCTTCCTCACCCAGTTCCTGCGTGGCGTGCTCGGCTACAGCGACCTGAAGACAGGCTTCGCGTTCGTGCCCCTGACGGCGATCGTGTTCGCCGCGTCGCAGGTCAGCGCGCGGTACCTGGTCGAGAGGATCGGCGCCCACCGGCTGATGGTCATCGGCATCACGTTCTCGACGCTGGGCATGCTGTGGCTGACCCAGCTCGGTGAACACAGCGGCTACCTGTCGCTGGTTGGTCCGCTGCTCGTATTCGGCTTGGGCAACGGCCTGGCCTTCGTGCCGCTCACGACAACGGCGTTGGACGGGGTGGATCCACGCGACGCGGGTGCCGCGTCCGGTCTGGTCAACGTGATGCAGCAGGTCGGCGGTTCGCTCGGCCTGGCCGTTCTGGTCACTGTGTTCGGCACGGCGAGCAAGAGCGCCGCGGCCGATCTGCCCAGCGGGTTGTCCCAGGCTGAGGCGGCCCGGCACGTGTTCGTGGTGGCGGCTGACCGGTCCTTCTGGACGGCGACCATCTTCCTGGCCGCGACGCTGCTGCTCGTCTCGTTCGCGATCAAGACGCGCAAGCCGGCCGCGACCGCGGAGGTCGCTCCCGACGCCGAACCGGCCCTGGCCGTCGAGTAGCTCGAGCAGCTCAGCCCGAAGCCCGCCCGGGATTGCGTTCCGTCGAACGCGGTCCCGGGCGTTTCGCGTCCGGCGACGGCTCCGGGCGGCGACAATGCCCGATCGACGAGTCGGGTCGCCACACCGGACCGGGACCGGCGTCAGGCACGGCGACCTGCACGTCTCAGAGCAGGGTCGAGGGCGTCCAGGGTTCCCCGAGCACATGCTCGGCGCAGAAGCCGAGCACGGCATCCCACCAGATCTCCGCGTTGGCCGGGGAGAGCACCCAATGGTTCTCGCCGGTCAGCTGCAGGAACCGATGCGGCATGGCTTCTGGCTCACCGTCGAACCGACTGACGAGGTCCCACCACAGCCGCAGCGCCTCGCTCACCGGCACGCGGTAGTCGCGGTTGCCGTGCGCGATCAGCATCGGCGTCACGATCTTGTCGACGCTGTTGTGCGGGGAATAGTCCGCGTACCACTCGGGGTGCTCGGCAACCGTTCCGAAGATCCCCGTCTTGTAATGCGCGGCGTCCGTGGTGGCGTGCTGCTGGTCCAGCGCCCACAGTCCGGCGTGGGTGACGATGGCACCGAAGCGGTCGGTGTGCCCGGCGATCCAGTTCGTCATGAACCCGCCGAACGACGCGCCGAGGAGGGCGACTCGGGTCGGGTCGACGTCGGGCCGCTCGAGCACGTGGTCCAGGACGGCCTCCACCTCGTGCCACACGACGTCGGCCAGGTAGGGCCACGCGCGGTCGATGCAGCCCTGGCCATACCCGGTCGACAGAGCGGGGTCGGGCAGGATCACCGCCCACCCGTGCGCCACCGCCACCCACGGGTTCCAGCGCCAGCTCCACGAGTTGTACGAGCCGAACGGGCCGCCGTGGATCCACTGCATGACCGGGGCCGGCGTGTCGGAAGGCGGCGGCAGGAACAGCCAGCTGTGCACGCTCACCCCGTCGGCGACGGCCACGTCGAGCTCGACGACCGAGCCCGGGAGCTCCGGCGTCGGCGCCGGCGTCGCCAGCGCACCTGGGGTCTGGTCGGTGACGCCGGTGTCGAGTCGGACGGGCGTCGGCGCGGAGTCCATCGCCGAGCGGAGCGCGAAGATCGTCGCGCCGTCCGGGGTCGGGCACAGGCTGGAGTAGACCGCGTCGTCGGCCAGCCGACGGGCGACGGCGCCGGTCAGCGGATCGACGGCCAGCACGGCGCCCCGGCCGTGCAGATCGCCCGCGACGAACAGCGTGCCGGAATCGCGCGACCATACCCACTCGGTGGGCCAGAGGTCGCCGACCTGCACCGGTACCGGCGCGCCACCCTCGACCGGCACGATCGTGAGGCCGGCACTCACCGGCGTCTCGAACGTGGCGTCCCGCTCCGCCCCGAGCGCAATGCTGCGACCGTCCGGCGAGATGACTGGCGAGCCGAAGTCCCAGCCGTCCTCCGCGGCGACGATGCTGCGCTTACCGGTTGCAACGTCGATCACCGCAATTGTTGCCGGCGCCCGGCCGTGCCGCCGGCGGGCCCGCCAGGTGGTGGCGATCGTCGATGCGTCGGCGCTGATCGAGTAGGCCGCCTGGGTCAGCTCGGTCGTGGCGTCGGGGGCGAGGTCGACGGGTTCCTCCGCTCCCGGTGCGAGCAGTAGCAGTCGAGACGATTCGTCGCCTAGCTCGTGGTCCCAGTAGCGGATCGGCATGCCGGTATGCAGGATCGCGTTGATCTTGCGGTCCTTGCGCGCCGTGCGCCGCTGCGCGTCGTCCTCATCGGTGGAGTGCGTCAGCCGGCTGCCGGCGAGGAGCACCGCGCCGCTGTCGGCGGCCACGACCGCGCCGCCGAGCCCGCCGGGTCGCCGGCTCAGCACCGTCGGCTCGCCGACCGGCGGCAAGGTCCACAGCGCGGCCTCGTCATCGTCGCCGTCCGGGTCCGGACGAGCCGAGGTGAACAGCAGCGTGCCGTCGGGTCGGAAGGCCGGTGCGCCCTCGCCCTTCTCCGAGCGGGTGAGCCGGACCGGCTCCCCCGCGCCGAGCGGGATCTCCCACAGCGAGGACGCGTAGCGAGCGCACTTCGAGTCAGGCTGTTGCATGGCCGCGACGAGTCGAGTCCCATCGGCGTTGAGGGCGAGCCCGGTCAGCCGGGGCAGGGCGGCGTAGGTGGCGAGGTCGGCGAAGGGATCTTCAGGCATCCTTCGACGCTAGCGCGGCGTCTGATTCGAATTGTCGGCGCACTTCGCCGATCAGGGTGTCGAGGCTGTTGGTGATCCGATCTGTGGCATCGACCAGCGTGGTGGCGGTCTCGATGCCGCCTACCCGCTCGGGATGTGCGGCCAACGCCTCGGCCAGCTCCTCCTGCCGGGAGCGCAACTTCGGCACCGGTCCGGGCGCGGAGTTGTCGCGTACTGCTGCCTGCGCTGCGGCCAACGTTTCAGCGGCCGCGGCCAGGAAGGTCGAGAGTTCCAGCACCCTGCCCGCCTCGCGCAGCTTGGGCCGCAGGGCGTCGATCGTCAGCATGGCGTGGATGAAGCGGTGCGTGTGCGCGAGCACCATCTGCCCCAGCTCGACCTGCCCCTGGGCCGGAACGGGTTCGGCGCCGGCCCGGTCCACCGACGCCTGCGCGTTGGTCCGGGCGAGCCGGGACGCCGCGCGGGCACGCTGCAATGTTTCGCGGTCGGTGTCCAGGTCGGCCACGGCGAGCAGGTACTGGCGGTAGGCGGCGAGCAGCGCGGCGAGCCGAGTCGGGACGAAGCGACGCTCCCAGGCCGGGAGAGCGAGCGCCGCCGCGACGGCCAACACGCCGCCGGCCAGGGTCGACAAGGAGCGGCTGACCAGAGTGGTGTGCGCGGGGATGCCGCTGATGGCCAGCAGCACCACGACGAGCGCCGACAGGCTCGCCGCGGTGAGCCCGAGGTTTCCCGGCCCGGCGAACCGCATGCCGAAGGCGAACACCGCGATCAGGGCGATCTGCCACCAGTCGCCGCCCGGGATCCAGTGCACGAGCTCGCTGGCCACCAGGAGTCCGACGATCGTGCCGACCGTCCGCATGACCGAACGCTGCAGCGTGGCGCCGAAGTCCGGCCGCAGCACGACCAGGATCGTGAGTGCCACCCAGTAGCCGCGGTCGATGCCCATCAGCCGCACCACGAGGTCGGACACAGCCACCAGCACCGCAGCGCGGATCGCGTGCCGTAGCACCGCGGAGTCGGGTGCGAGGTTGGCCCGCACGATCGCGAGCGGATCGCGCAGCCGCCGCACGCCATCGGCGCCCGGCTCATCGCCGCGTTGGCCTTCGCTGGCTCCGGTGCGCGAGCTCTCGACGGCGGCGCGCAACTGTCCGGACAGCGCCCGCAGCCGGGCTGCCGTGGCCCGGCGGGTCAGCTCGCCCGGGGCCTGCGTGCTGTCCTCGAGGCGCTCGATCGCCAACCGCACCGCCCCGCGAGCCTCGTGCAGTACATCCTCGCGGACGGGTCGGCCCTGATCGAGCGCGTCGGCGATCTCGGCCAGCAGGTCGCCGGCCGCGGACAGCGCGCCGCGGACGAGTCCGGCCAGGATCGGATTGCGGTCAGTGGCCAGGCGCTCCGCGGCGCCGGTGACGACGAGGATCTCGCGCCGGACGCGCTCAGCCTCGTCGAGCAGTACGCGGTAGGCCTCGACGCTCGGCCCGTGGTCGTGCCCGAGGCCGTAGAACGTCTCCCGCACCGCCGTCAGTGTGTCGCCCGCGGGCGGTCCGGCCGTGGTGCCCTGCGGAACGCGCGCGGCCGCGGCCAGTTCGCGATAGAGCTTGGCCAGGGCGAGGCGCTCAGGACGGTGCCGGCGCAGCGGCCAGCCCGCGACGGCCAGAAGCGACTGGAACGCGCCGCCCACGAAGACCAGAAATCCGACGTGCAGAGCGACGGACGGCGGTTGCGGGTTGTGCCCGAGGATCAGGGCGGCGGCCACGCCGGCGACGCCGACCTGGGTAGCGCTCGGGCCGGCCGTGAGCAGCAGGCCGGCGCCGAAGGTCAGCACCAGGAGCAGAACGACCGACGCGGCGTCGCTGCGCGAGGCCAGGACGGCGAGGGTGCTCGTGATCGCGGCGGCCAGCGCGGTGCCGAGCATCCGCAGCATCCGCAGCCGGTACGGGCCGGGCCGGTCGGCGAAGGCGGTCTGGAGGGCGCCGATCGTCGCGGCCAGGCCGGCCGACGCGCCGCCGGCGAGCGTGCCCACGATCAGCGGGGCGACCACGCCGAACGCGTTGCGCAGCGCGACCACGGGGTCGGATTGGGTGCGGTCGAGCTTCGCAGCGTTGCGGATCAGCGCGGTCAGCGAGGTGCGGGCGGCCGCGGCGGTGGAGGTCGTCGTACCGGTCAGGGAGCGGCCGCCAGCTGACCGCACGCTCCGTCGATGTCCCGCCCCCGGGTGTCGCGCACGGTGACCGACACGCCCCGCGCTTCGAGGCGCTGCACGAACTCGCGCTCGACGCGCTTGGGCGAGGCGTCCCATTGCGAGCCCGGGGTCGGATTGAGCGGGATCAGGTTGACGTGGGCCAGGCGCGGCGCGAGCAGCTCGCCGAGCAGGTCGGCCCGCCACGGTTGATCGTTGACGTCGCGAATCATCGCGTACTCGATCGAGTAGCGGCGGCCAGTCCTGGCCGCATAGAGGTCGGCGGCCTCGAGCACCTCGGCGACCTTCCACCGCGTGTTGACCGGGACGAGGGTGTCGCGCAATTCGTCGTCGGGTGCGTGCAGCGACACGGCGAGCGTGACGTCGAGAGCGGCGTCGGTGAGCCGCCCGATGGCCGGGACGAGACCGACCGTCGACACGGTGATGGAACGCCGGGAGAGGCCGAACCCGGCCGGGGCGGGCTCGATCAGCCGGTGCAGCGTGGCCAGTACCCGGTTGACGTTGGCCAGTGGTTCGCCCATGCCCATGAACACGACGTTCGACAGCCGGCCGGGGCCGCCGCCCATGTCACCGCGCGCGGCCGCCTGCGCCGCCGCCCGCACCTGCTCGACGATCTCGGCGGCGGACAGGTTGCGGGTGAGCCCGCCCTGGCCGGTCGCGCAGAAGGGGCAGGCCATCCCGCAGCCGGCCTGGCTGGAGATGCAGACGTTGATCCGCTCGCGGGCGTCGCCGTGGGCCGGGTAACGCATCAGGACGCGCTCGACGAGCGCGCCGTCGTGCAGCCGCCACAAGGTCTTGCGGGTGGTGCCGTCGTCGGTCCGGGTGGACCGCAGCTCAGTGAGCAGGGTCGGCAGAAGTGCGGCCCCGACCTGATC
>JAOPVG010000262.1 GCA_025966255.1 Jatrophihabitans sp. | reverse complement strand
CGGTAGGCGACGTCGGCGTAGGACGTGCGGGCACCGGCCGTGAACGCGTAGACCCGGGCCGGCAGTACCAGCTGCCACAGGTCCGTGAGGGTCGGGTGCACCGTGACCGTCGCGAGATCGTGATAGTCCAGCCCGGCCCGGCGCAGGTGCGCATCCGACATCGAGAAGGCCAGCGGTTCCACCAGATGCAGGTGGGCACCGGTCACGGCCGCGAGCCGGATCGCGTTGCCGGTGTTGGGCGGGATCCGCGGCTCGACGAAGACGATGTGGAACACGCTCCAGCTTAGGACGTCCGCTCGACCCCTGAGACCTCGCGCTCCGCCTCGTCGAGCACCTCGGGCGCCGCCTCGTCGGAGTAGTAGTCCTCGGGTGAGGTTGCGTCCTGACCCGCGGGCGTGCGCAGCGCGCGGAATACGAGGGTGAGTACGACGGCCACCACGATGTTGATCAGCAAGGCGGTGATGGCGATGTAGACCTTGGTGTGGGTCATCGGGAATTCGGCGAGCGACGAGCCGAAGTGCCGCATGCCGGCAGTCGTGGTCACCGGTTTGCCGTCGACGAGCTTGGTTGTCGTGTTCGGCACCTTCTGCAGGTACGCCTGGATGGTTCCGTAGGCCATGCCGGCCGCCCAACCCGCAAGCAATGCCCAGCGATGGAACCAGCGGGTGTAGAGCCCGGCGACGATCGCAACCAGGGTCTGCAGGATCCACACCCCGCCCAGCAGTTGCATGTTGATCGCATTCTGCTTGTCGAGACCGAGCACGAACAGCAGGGCGCCGAACTTCACCACCAACGAGACGATCTTCGCCACCCGCGACTCCTGCTTGGGGGTGGCGTCGCGTTTGAGGAACTCGCGATAGATGTTGCGGGTGAACAGGTTGGCTGCGGCGATGGACATGATGGCCGCCGGCACCAGCGCGCCGATGGCGATCGCAGCGAACGCAACGCCGGCGAACCACGACGGGAACACGAGCTGGAAGAAGTGCGGCACGGCTAGTTGGGCATTGGCCACGCCGTCGCGGCCGAAGACGTTCATCCGCCCCTGGCTCACCTCGTAGATCGCCGCGTAACCGAGCAGGGCGAGCAGGGCGAGCATGAGCGAGTAGGCCGGCAGAATCGCGGCGTTGCGCCGAATGACCTGCCGGCCTCGGCTCGACAGCACCGCGGTCATCGAGTGCGGGTACATGAACAGCGCCAGCGCCGAGCCGAAGGCCAGCGTCGAGTAAGCCCAATACGTCTGCTTGTTCGTGAGGAACGCGCCGGTCGGCTTTCCCGCGGGTGTCTTGGACTCCATCTTCGTCTTCGCGGCCGTGAACATGTCGCCGAAGCCGATCTTCGTCGCGACGTAGATGATCGCGACCACGATGACGACGTAGATCAGCGTGTCCTTGACGAACGCGATCAACGCCGGTGCGCGCAGCCCCGATGAGTACGTGTACGCCGCGAGCACCGCGAACGCGATGATCAGCGGCAGGTCGCGGACGAACACGCTGCCCGATCCGCCGAGGCCCATCGTGTCGAGGACGGCCTGGATGCCGACGAGCTGCAGCGCGATGTAGGGCATCGTGGCGATGATCCCGGTGAGCGCAACGGCCAGCGCCAAGCCACGGCTGTCGTAGCGGCCGCGCACGAAGTCGGCCGGCGTCACGTAGCCGTTGCGGTGCGCGACGCTCCACATCCGCGGCATGAAGATGAAGATGATCGGGTACGCGACGACCGTGTACGGCACGGCGAAGAAGCCGCTCACCGCGCCCGTGGCGAACATGGCGGCCGGGACAGCGACGAAGGTGTATGCCGTGTAGAGGTCGCCGCCGAGCAGGAACCAGGTGACCATCGTGCCGAAGCCGCGGCCGCCCAGACCCCACTCGTCCAGACTGTTCAGCGACGCCGCCCGACGCCACCGCACCGCAGCGAAGCCGCCGACGGTGACAACGACGAAGAAGAACAGAACCACGCCCAGCTCGACGCCGTTGACGCCGCTGCCGGCGGCTACGGCCGGGCTCACCGTCCGCTCCGCGAGCGCTTGATCACCGCATAGGCGACATAGGTGAACAGTGGTGTCAGCAGCACCCACAACAGCTGGTACCAGTAGAAGAACGGGAAGCCCCACAGCTCCGGCGTCTCCCGCGAATAGATGGGCACGGCGGCCAACGCCACGAGCGGGATGATCAAGAGCACCGCAACCAACACGGTGGCGCCCGTGGACAGCCGGGTCGGGCGCTGGACGGGAGGCATCGGCATCGCTGATCTCCTTCGACCGAATGGTGCGGTGACGTAGGTCACGCGGGTGTCGATTTCGGACCTTAGTACGCCACGCCCGGTCTGTGGCTCGCGGGTCGTCAGGGCGGTCGCACACGACACGCGGTGCAGGTGGCAGGCTCTGGGTTGATGTCCGCGCTCACCGACACGCTCGCCGCCCGTACCTCCCTCGACGACGCCTCCGTCGATCACATCGCCCGCCTGGTGGGTGAGTGGCAGCTGCTCTCCGACCTCGCGTTCGCTGACCTCCTGCTCTGGGTGCCGGTGGCGATCCCGGCCGCCGAGGCCGGCAGCGTGCCGGCGTTCCTGTGCGTCGCCCAGTGTCGGCCGACGACCGGACCGACCGCCTACCAGCACGACCAGGTCGGCGTAGTGCTGCGCGGGGCGCGGATCGCCCCGATGCGCATCGCCTACTCCGAGGCGCGCATCTTCCGCGAGGTCGACCCGGACTGGGACGGCGACCTGCCCATCCGCCGTGAGGCGATCCCGGTCCGGCACGGCGACAAGGTGATCGCCGTGGTCGGGCGGGACGCGAACCTGGCCAGCGTCCGCACGCCGAGCCAGCTCGAGCTCGTCTACCTCCAGAGCGCCGCGGACCTCGCCGCCATGGTCGCCGACGGCACCTTCCCGGCCGAGGATTCCCGGCTGGAGGAGGGCGCGGGACCGCGCGTGGGCGACGGACTGGTGCGCCTCGAACCCGACGGCACGATCATCTACGCCAGCCCCAATGCGCTCTCCGCGTTCAATCGGCTCGGCGTCACCGGCAACGTCCTCAGCGAGCCCATCGACGCGCTGACGGGCACGGTCGCCGACGACCCCTTTGATGCCGGCGACCTCGCCGCCGCGGTGGCCGACGCCATCGACGGCGGCCATCCGGCGAGCATCGAGATCGAGGGCGGTGGCGCCGTCATCCTGTTCCGGGCCATGCCGCTGCGGCCGCGCGGGGAGACCCTGGGCGCGCTGCTGCTGATGCAGGACGTCACCGAGCTACGCCGCCGGGACCGCCAGATCATGAGCAAGGACGCGACGATCCGCGAGATCCATCATCGGGTGAAGAACAACCTGCAGACCGTAGCGGCGCTGCTGCGACTGCAGGCCCGGCGCGTGTCGGTGCCCGAAGCGCGGGAAGCCCTCGAGGAATCGATGCGCCGGGTGAGCTCGATCGCGCTCGTCCACGAGACGCTGTCGGTGTCGATCGACGAGTCGGTGGACTTCGACGAGATCGTGGATCGCCTGCTGGTCATGCTCTCCGACGTCATGGGCTCGTCGTCCCGCGTGGCCGTGCGCCGCGAGGGCAGCTTCGGCGAGGTGCCGGCCGAGGTGGCCACGGCGCTCGTTCTGGTGCTGACCGAGCTCGTGCAGAACGCGGTCGAGCACGCATTCCCGGATGACCGGTCCGGCACCGTGGCGGTGCTGGCCGAGCGGCTGCGCGGCGAATTGACGGTGACGATCCGGGACGACGGGGTGGGCCTGCCGGTGGATTTCGCGGCTGACAAGTCCGACCGGCTCGGCATGCAGATCGTGAAGACCCTGGTATCGGCGGAGCTCAACGGAACGGTCGAGTTCGGGGGACACGACGAGCACGGAGGTACGGCCGCCGTGCTCAGGATGCCGCTGGGTCGCCGGGCGCGGGTGGGCGGTTGAGATTCCGGCCGCCGACGGCTTGGCCGTCGGCGGCCGGCGTTCGGGTCAGGCCAGCCGGGCGCGAGCGCGGGCGTTGCGGCGCTTGAGGGCGCGGCGCTCGTCTTCCGAGAGCCCGCCCCACACACCTGCGTCCTGACCTGATTCGAGTGCCCAGGTCAAACATTCCTGTATCACTGGGCAGCGTCGGCAGACCGCTTTGGCCTGCTCGATCTGCAGCAGCGCGGGCCCGGTGTTCCCGATCGGGAAGAACAGCTCGGGATCCTCGTCACGGCATATCGCACGGTGCCGCCAGTCCATTGGTAGATATCTCCTCACTCGGCGC
>JAOPVG010000235.1 GCA_025966255.1 Jatrophihabitans sp. | reverse complement strand
TTTGATCCCGAGGGCAACGGCCATCACGGCGCCGAGGGGCGCGCCCACTTCTGGGACATCACGATCGGCACGATGTCGCGCTTCGTCTTCGAGATCCAGGACTCGTTCGCGTCCGGCGACGAGTGCGCCAACATCGGCGTCATCCACACCACTTCGGCCAACGGCTGGACGGCGTCCACCGCGGGCGTCTTCATCTACAAGGTGAATGACCAAGGCAAGATCCTCTCGCTGAAGGCCTACTGGGAAATGGACCGCGTCGTCGCCAGCGCAAAGGGCCCGGCCTAACTCTCTCGACAAGGAAGGCCCCGCGGTTGATCCGCGGGGCCTTCCTTGTTCGCCCGGGGGAGCGACGGTCAGTGCGGTCAGTGCGGTACCGGGCACTTGTACTGGACCGGCAACTCCATGATGCCGTTCAGCCACCCCGACCGAAGCCGCTTCGGGTCGCCGATCATCGAGATGTCCGGCAGCGTGTCCGCGATCGCGTTGAAGATCAGGTTCATCTCCAGGCGGGCCAGGTTGGCCCCGATGCAATAGTGCGCACCGGTGCCACCGAAGCCGACGTGCGGATTCGGGTCGCGCTTGATGTTGAAGGTGTACGGGTCCTCGAAGACGTCGGGGTCGAAGTTGGCTGCGGCGTAGTACATGCCCACCCGATCGCCGGCCTTGATCTCCTGACCGCCGATCACGGTGTCCTCTGTAGCCGTGCGCTGGAAGGACACGACCGGGGTCGACCAGCGGACGATCTCGTCGGCAGTCGTCTCCGGGCGCTCGGCCTGGTAGATCTCCCACTGATCCGGGTTCTCCATGAACGCGATCATCCCGTGGCTGATCGCGTTGCGGGTCGTCTCGTTGCCCGCGACCGACAGCAGGATCGTGAAGAACCCGAACTCGTCGGACGACAGCTCCTGGCCGTCGATGTCGGCGGTGACGAGCTTGGTGACGATGTCGTTGGCCGGGCATTCCTTGCGGGCCTCGGCCATCTCCATGAAGTAGCTCAGGGTCTCGAACGACGCGGTCTGCGCGTCCTCGGCGTCATCCTCGGAGGAGATCATCCGGTTGGACCAGTCGAAGATCTTCAGTCGGTCCTCCTGCGGGACGCCGAGCAGTTCGGCGATCGCCTGCAGTGGCAGCTCACAGGCGACGTCGCGGACGAAGTCCCCGGTCTCCTTCGCGCTGGCCTCGGCGACGATCTTCCGGGCCCGCTCAGTGAGCGTGTCCTTCAAGTTGTTGACCGCGCGGGGGGTGAAGCCACGCGAGATGATCGAGCGCATCCGGGTGTGCTGTGGCGCGTCCATGTTGAGCATGATCACGCGCTGCATGTCGATGTTGTCGCGTTCCATGTTCTCGTTGAACCGGATGATCGCGCCGTTCTCGTAGGACGAGAAGATCTTGTCCTGGCGCGAGACCTCCTTGACGTCGGCGTGCCGGGTCAGCACCCAATGCCCCTCGTCGTCGAAGCCGTCGCGGTGCTTGGGTTGCGACTGCCACCACACCGGAGCGGTGCGACGCAGCTCTTCCCACTCGGCCCGCGGCAGTCCGTTGAGGTACACCTCGGGATCATTGACGTCGAAACCCTCGGGGAGCTGGGGCAGTACCACTCCGAGCCTCCTGGTACATCGCAACAGATCTGCAACACGTTCTAGCTGGCATTCAAGCACAAGAGGCTTAGCCAAGTGAAGAGCGGCGGCCATCTGTTGCTACCGGATAGAAACATGTTCTACTTTTGACAACCAGTACGTCGGCCGCAACGAAAGGACGCCAGCAGTGGGTTCTGCCGTGATCGTGGAGGCAGTGCGCACCCCGATCGGACGACGCAACGGCTGGTTGTCCGGTTTGCACGCCGCGGAAGTGCTCGGTGCGGCCCAGCGCGCGCTGGTCGAGCGGGCCGGGATCGACCCCGAACTCGTCGAGCAGGTCGCAGGCGGCTGCGTCACCCAGGCGGGCGAGCAGTCCAACAACGTGACCCGAACGGCCTGGCTCAACTCGGGCCTGCCGTGGCAGACCGGGACGTTCACGATCGATGCCCAGTGCGGCTCGGCTCAGCAGACGAACCACCTCATCGCCGGACTCATCGCGGCCGGCGCCATCGAGGTCGGCATCGCCTGCGGGGTCGAGGCGATGTCGCGGGTCCCGCTCGGCGCCAACCGAGGCGAATCGGGGTCCACTCGCCCGGACTCGTGGACCATCGACATGCCCAACCAGTTCCTCGCCGCCGAGCGCATCGCGGAACGCCGCGGCCTCACCCGCGCCGATCTGGACGCCTTCGGCCTGCGGTCCCAGGTGCACGCCAAGCAGGCCTGGGACGAGGGTCGCTTCGATCGCGAGATCGCGCTGGTCGAGGCGCCCGTGCTCGACGACGAGGGCAAGCCGACCGACGAGATCCGAACGGTCACCCGCGATCAGGGCCTGCGCGACACCACTGCCGATGGCCTCGCCGGGCTCAAGCCCGTCTATGACGGTGCGATCCACACGGCGGGCACGTCGTCGCAGATCTCCGACGGCGCCGCGGCTGTCCTGCTCATGGACGAGGCGCGGGCCAAGGCGCTCGGGCTGACGCCGCGTGCCCGGATCGTCGCGCAGTGCCTCGTCGGGGCTGAGCCGTACTACCACCTCGACGGTCCCGTGCAGTCGACGAGCCGGCTGCTGGAACGCAGTGGGATGGCAATCGGCGACATCGATCTGTTCGAGGTCAACGAAGCGTTCGCGTCCGTCCCGTTATCGTGGCTGCAGGTGCACGGCGCTGATCCGGACAAGCTCAACGTCAATGGCGGCGCCATCGCCATCGGACACCCGGTCGGCAGCACCGGCTCCCGGCTCATCACCACAGCACTGCACGAGCTCGAGCGTCGCGACGCCAGCACCGCGCTCATCACGATGTGCGCTGGCGGCGCACTCTCCACCGGCACGATCATCGAGAGGATCTGAGCAATGGGCAACGATTCGACAGGCCACACCGACGTCATCGCCGCACCCGCGGACAAGATCATCGACGCACTCACCGACTTCGACACCTTCACCGACTGGCAGGCCGCCGTGCTCGAGTGCGAGGTTCTGGAGCGCGATGCGAGCGGTCGGGGCTCCCTGGTCCGGATGAAGGTCGACGCCAAGATCCGCAAGATGGACTACGTCGTTCGCTACACCTACGACCTGCCCAACAGCCTCGGTTGGGACCAGGTCAGCGGTGATCTCAAGGAGAACACGGGCAAGTACTCGTTCAGCCCGCGCGACGACGGATCCACCGACGTCACGGTCGACATCGTCGCCGAGGTCGGCTTCTTCGTCCCTGGCCCGATGAAGAAACTCATCCGCGACCAGTCGCTGAAGAACTCGTTCCGCGAGCTCAAGAAGCGCGTCGAGGCGTAGCTCCGCCCGGTGGGACCCAGTGCGGGACCCCGTCCAACATGAGACGACGAAGAGGCGCGGATCGATACTCGTCGATCCCGTCTCAGCTGATGTATCCGGCATACGTATCAGTGATCTGCCACAGCCCCTCGACGACCGTCAAGATCAACCCCTGCCCCTGCACACAGTCAAACCCGCACCACGACTGAACGAACACCCTCGCGTGCGTCCCCGAAATCCTGGCGGGCCCGAGCGTCACGAACAGCACCGTCTTCGATCCCGGCGGATTGGTAGCGGGCCCATCCACGAATCGAATCCCACCCCCGTCCGCAAGCAGCGTCAGCACCTCGCTGCGCGTCTGAGCGGGGATCGTCCGTTCCCCCTGGCAGTTCAGCGACGTCGGGATGTCGAGGTTGGTGCACGTGCTCTGCCTGACCTCGGTGCGCGATGTTCCGTCGACCCCGCGTGACGACCCGACCATGTTCTTGAGCGCGGCGGCGTAGATCTGAGCGGTGTCGGACGGCGGAAGGGGTCCACGGCCCGTCTGGATCGGCGACGAGGACCGACCGAAGCTCGGACCCGAAACTGCGGACGTGTTGTCGCTTCGCCCCAGCTGAACTGCGATCGGCACGGCGACCCCGACCAACACCGCTGCCGCACTCGCGCCCACGATCGTCCAGCCTCGCCGCCGTCGGCGCCGAACGACCGCGAGAACATCGCCGGCAGCGGGCGGACCCCCGATCGGTGCCTCCGCGGCCAGATCCGCCAGGGGCTGATGCTCATTCATTCCGCTCTCCCTCTTTCACGGTCACCACGTGATCGCGCGACGATGGCGGGATCGCCGAGTTTCCTCGGGGATGGCGGCTGCGCGACGAAGCGCACCTGCTGACCGAGCACGTCCGCGACCTCACGCCGGATGTCCGTCGAAATGGGGATGTCAGCGGTGGCCCGGCTATCCCGGCGGCGACAACGGCGGCACAGGCACCGAACAGTGCGGACCGGCGACGACGTCGCCGGCGGCCGTCGTGAACCACCTGATCGGCGATGCGCTCACCGCGGCCGGCGTCGGCGATCTCTTCCTCTAGCCGGTCCCAATCGATCACCGCGAGCCCTCCCGTTGCCGACCCCCAACGAGGTCGGCTCTATGGGACTTGGACGCGGACCTGGGCCCTCGAGGTTCCATCCGAGCGCTGACGAAGTGCGAGCAATAGTGGCAGCCCCGCGGCGAGCATCACGGCCAGCACGGCGAACGCGGCACCCGGATGATGCACCAGCGCCTGCACCACGAGCGCCG
>JAOPVG010000218.1 GCA_025966255.1 Jatrophihabitans sp. | reverse complement strand
CCGCAGCTGCCACGCCCTCGGCGCGGCGCGACGATTTCTTGGCTTTCGAGATCGATCTGACGCAACACGAGCTGTTGCGGCGCGCACATGTAGTCGCTGCATCGCCGGATCTGGACCCGGTGGCGCTGCTCGATGAGGAGAACCAGGCGCGCCGGATGTTGATGTCGAACCTCAACCCGGAGCAGGAGGCCACCCTGGCGATGCTCCGCGACGCGGGGGTGCTGCCGTGAACTTCGCTTACGGATTCCCCTGTCCGCAATGCGGTACCGACGACAACTGCAGCGACTGTGCGAACCGGCGGAACTGCCGCGAGCATGCCCGCGTCCTGATCGGCTATCGAGCGCATCTGGTCTTTCTTCTCTGCCGCTCGTGCGGAGCCGACTGGTGGGCGGACACGCGTGAGAAGTATGTCGCCGGCGAGGCCCGGAAATCGGCGTGACCGATGATGGCAACGACGTCGGCCGCACCCCTACCGTGTGATCAATATCGCGCGAGGGCGCCTGGACGCGACGTCTCGCAGTAGCGACGACTAACGTCCAGGGTGAACGGGAGTAGTCCCTCGACTGGATGTCGACATACTGGCCGGTGTGAGCTGGCCCGGTATCCAGGGTCGGTTCGCCGACTGGACGAGACGTTCGGACATCGACAGCCCCGGCTGCCGGTCCGACGTATTCGCCTGGCGTTGCTGCGGACCGGAGCCCTGACCCAAGTGGGTTTTCTTGCTCGACATCGCAGTCATCGCCACGGTCTTCGCTCTGATCTTCGTTGGTGAACTTCCCGACAAAACCGCCGTCGCCGGCCTGGTGCTCGGCACCCGCTTCCCATGGCGCTGGGTGTTCACCGGCATGGCCGCCGCGTTCCTGGCCCACGTCGTCATCGCGGTCGCTGCCGGTTCGCTACTCACCTTGTTGCCCCGACGTCCGGTCGAAGCGGTCGTCGCCGCGCTGTTCCTGCTCGGCGCTGCGCTCGTCTGGCGCGAAGGTATGGACGACGAGGAAGAAGTGGTGGAAGAAGAGATCCAGGCGGTGCCCGAGAGCGCGGGCTTCTGGAAGGTGGCCTCCCTGGGCTTCGGCGTCATCTTCGTCGCCGAGTGGGGTGACCTGACGCAGATCCTCACCGCCAACCTTGCGGCGAAGTACCACAACCCGATCTCGGTCGGCATCGGCGCCGTGCTCGGCCTGTGGGCGGTCGGGCTGCTCGCCATTCTCGGCGGCAAGACGCTGTTGAAGGTGCTACCGATCAAATGGATCACCAGAGTTGCCGCGCTCGTGATGCTCACGTTGGGGATCTACAGCATCGTCAACGCGGTCCGGGGGTAGCGCGGCCTTGGTGGCTCACCTCAACCGCCAGTCGGGCCGGCCGGAAGAGGTCAGTGCAGCGCGCTGCCCTTGAGCCACGTCGTCCACGGGACGCTCCAGTCGCCGCCCTGATTGATCGTGATGGTCGGGCCCTGCGTGTGGCTGATCTGCACCGGGTCACCGATTACCGAGTTGTTGTAGAACCAGACGGCGTTCGGGTGGTTGAGGTTGAGACACCCGTGTGAGACGTCCTGGCCGCTGTCTTGTGCCTGGATCGTGTTGAGGTAGTGCAGGTAGATGCCGTCCGTGCTGATCTTCGTCGCGTAGTAGATCGCCTCCGGCGCGTACCCGCCGGGTGCGTCCGCCGGCAGCCCGTAGCTGGCCGACGACATGATCGCCGGGTCGTCGTGCTCCAGGACGGTGTACGTGCCGTTCATCGTGTGGAAGTCGATGTAGTTGCCGTTCACGGTCTCGCCGCGGTGCTGTCCCATCGAGGTGTTCATGGTCCGCACGAGGTGGCCGGCGCGATACACCCGCACCTTGTTCACGGCGTTCGGGGCGTTGTCCTCGGCGATGGTGATCTGCTGGCGGCCGATCGTGAACGATGCGCTGACGTCCGATTGCCCGTACAGGCCCTGGCCGACCTGGACGCCGTACACGTTCGCTGCGACGGTGACGTGCGTACCGGACGGCCAGTAGCTCTGCGGCCGCCAGTGAACGTTCTGATCGTCGGCCCAGTACCACGACCCGGCGACCTTGGGAGTGGTCGTGACGGTGAGCGCCTTCTCGGCCGCGGCCTTATCGGTGATGCGCTCATCGAAATGAACGACTGGCACGATGCCCACTCCGAACGTCGAGCCGCTCGGCAGCGCGTACCCACCGATCCGCTGCAGGTACGGCATGGTCAGGTTTTGCGGCGCGAGCGTCGTCATGCTCACGCGCTTGACCACCGCAGCGCCGGCGTCGTCGACGCCAATCGCGACAATCTTGTATGTCTTCGCATAGCCGAGATCCTCGGACGTGCGCCAGGACGACCCGTCGGCCGCAAGCACGCCGCGGACGTTCTTGCTCGTCGAGCTGGTCATCGTGACCTGCTTCAGCGTGCCGTGGGCGATGGACAGCGACACCGGCTTCGCGGGGTTGATCACCGCGCCACTGGCGGCCGGGACGGTGTTGATGACGGCGGGCTCGACTCGTGACGAAGGGCGGCTACCAGTCCCCGTCGGCCGCGCCGTCGGCGCTGAACCCGTCAAGCCGCCCTGGCCTGGGCTGCCGCTCGACGCCTGACCGCGCCCGCCGCCGGACGTGCATCCGCTCAGCAAGGCGAGCGCCCCGAGCGCTGCCACTGCCGCAACCGTCCGCGCCC
>JAOPVG010000203.1 GCA_025966255.1 Jatrophihabitans sp. | reverse complement strand
GGCTCGAGGCCGGGCTGAGCCCGCACGGGACCGACCATCCACGCCGTTCGGTCGTGCAGCGCGTCGCGATCCCGTCGGCGGTGCTGGCCCTCTTGGACGCGGTGGGGATCGGCGTCGCCGCGGCGGGTGGGCACGTCGTGCTCGCCATCCTCGCCGGCGTGCTGTTCGTGCCGTTCGCGGTCATGGCCGTCGCGGCCGCCCGGTTCGCCGCGCAGGACCCGCTCCGGCTGAGCGGCCGCGACCGGCGGGCGATCGCCCAGGCCGGCAGCTGGCAGTCGCAGCAGCCGTGGACGGGACCGCTCGCCTACTCCAGCGAGCGCGCGCTGGTGGTCGCCGCCGTCGCCGCCGCCGAGCGGATCACCCGCAGCCCGGCGTGGCGGTCCACCCGCCTGGACGAGCATCGCGTCCGCCTCGACCTCGCCGCGGAACTCGATCAGATCGACGCCCAGGCCTACCGCATCGCCGGCATCCGCTCCCAAGGCTCGGTTGGCGGCCTGCCCGTCACCGTCGCCTCGCCCGTCGCCGACCAGGCCTGGGACACGGCGGTCACCCGCGTCGCCGCCCTCACCTGCTACGCCGACAGCCTCGACGGGCTGGCGAAACGGCAGGCGGAGGCGATGGCGCGCGACAGTTACCCGCTTCGCGACTCCGCGCTGATGGCGGGCTCGGCCCAGGACGAATTCGCCGTGACCGACCTCGCCGCGCTCACCTACTTCTTCGGCGCGGCCATGTTCTCGGGTCCCGGCGACGGCCTCGGCCTGTGAATTCGGAACCCTCCTGACCGGGCGCTTCGAAGGTATCGGCAGACTTACCTACGCTGCCGTAACCGTCTGTTGGGAGAACCCTTGAGCAGATTGCACAAGCCGAAGGCCGGGTTCTGGATCCGGACGTGGGTCGCGATCCTGTATCCGATCGACGGATTGCTGTTTCGCATCCGTTGGCGCCACCTCGATCGCGTGCCCGCACCCAGCCAGGGTGGCGTGCTCATCGCCGTCAACCACGTCTCGCAGATCGACACCGTGCTGATGGCCCGCTTCGTCTGGCAGTCCGGCCGGGTGCCGCGGTTCATGATCAAGGCCGGGGTGTTCGACTGGCCGATCATCGGACACATGATGAAGGGCGCCGGCCAGATCCCGGTCTACCGCGGCACCACCGATGCGGCGCAGTCGCTGCGCGACGCGGTCTCGGCCCTCGAACGCGGCGAGGCCGTCGTGATCTATCCCGAGGGCACCACGACCAAGGATCCGGCCAACTGGCCCATGCAGGCCAAGACCGGCATCGCGCGGCTGGTCCTGCTGTCGCCGGACACACCGGTCGTCCCGGTCGGACAATGGGGCGCGCAAAAGACGGGCTTCAGTCTCAAGCGGCTCGGCCGCAGACGGACCGCACTGGCGTCGGTAGGCCAGCCGCTCGACCTCAGCCGGTACCGCGGCAAGGAGCCGACGTCCGAGACGCTGCGTGCCATCACGGATGAGGTAATGACCGCGGTGCGCGACGAGGTCGCCGAACTGCGTGGCGAGCCGGCACCGAAGGACTTCTTCGTGCCCCGCCGCAAGTACGTCGACAAGCGGTGACCGCACCGGATCTTGTTGCGTTCGCGGCGGCCGCCAAGGCCCGTCTGACTGGTCCGGGTGGTGCGTTCGAGCTCGCAGTGCAGGACGTGCGCGGCGTGCCGGTGCCAGTGTTCGTCAACCGGCGCGCGCGGCTGCGGGATTGGTTGACCGACTCAGTCGACTTCGGCGATCGCGAGTACCTCGTGCAGGCCGACCGGCGCATCGATTTCGCCGGGCACGCCGCCGCGGTGGCGGCGCTCGCCGACGTCCTCGCCGCCGAGTACGGCGTCGGCGCCGGTGATCGCGTGGCGATCTTCGCCGCGAATTCGCCGGACTGGGTCGTCTCGTTCTGGGCGATCAATTCGCTCGGCGCGATCGTGGTCGCCGGCAATGCGTGGTGGACGTCGCGCGAGGCGGCTCAGGCGTTCGCGCAGGTACGCCCGTCGCTGGTGGTGGCCGACGGCAAGCGTGCCGCTTTGCTGGACGGGCTGGACCTGCCCGTGCTGCGGATGGCGGAGATCCCGCAACGCATCACCGCCAGCGGCGCCGCGGAGCTGCCGGACGTCGCCGTGGACGAGGACGACCCCGCGATCGTCATGTACACGAGCGGCACGAGTGGGCACGCGAAGGGCGCCGTGCACTCGCACCGCAATCTGCTCGCGGTGATCGAGTACCACCGGCTGGGCGACGCGCTGCTGACCGAGGTGATGGCGGGAATGGGAGCATCCGCCCGTACCACCGCGCGGCGCTTCCTGATGAGCCTGCCGCTGTTCCACATCGCGAGCCTGCACAACCTCGCCCTGCCGCGGCTGACCACCGGCGACACCGTGGTGATCGACGAGGGCCGCTTCGAGGTCGACCGCGTGCTGCGGCTCGTCGAGCGGGAAAAGATCACCAACTGGGCCGTCGTCCCGACGATGGTGCACCGACTCGTCGAGCACGGCTCGCTGACGGACTACGACCTCTCCACCCTGGCGGCGCTCTCGATCAACTCGGCGCCGTCCTCGCCTGCGTTGAAGGACCGGGTGCGGGCCGCGGTGCCGACCGTCCAGGCCGCGCTCGCGGACAGCTACGGGCTCACCGAGGCGAGCACGGCGGCCACGGTCGCGACGGCGGCCGACCTCGCGCAGTTTCCTACCTCGGTCGGCCCGCCCA
>JAOPVG010000185.1 GCA_025966255.1 Jatrophihabitans sp. | reverse complement strand
CCGAGCACGGCGTCGGCGGCCACCCGCACGTCGTCGAGGATCATCTCGGTGGTCTCGACGCCCTTGTAGCCCATCTTCTCGATCTTCCCGGGGATGGTCAGGCCGGGCCGCGTCTCGCCGAAGCCGGGCTCCTTCTCGATGAGGAAGGTCGTCATGTTCTTGTAGACCGAGCTCGCCCCGAGGTCTTCCTTGACGAGGGTGGCCACGACGCCGGCCCGGGCGCCGTTGGTCAGCCACATCT
Source organism: Jatrophihabitans sp. (assembly GCA_025966255.1). Classification (GTDB taxonomy): domain Bacteria; phylum Actinomycetota; class Actinomycetes; order Mycobacteriales; family Jatrophihabitantaceae; genus Jatrophihabitans. The sequence goes on along the minus strand of JAOPVG010000185.1, from coordinate 3,874 downwards.
TCTGGCCGTTGAGGACGAACTCGTCGCCCTCGGCCCGGGCCCGCGACTTGATGGCCGCGACATCCGAACCGCACTCGGGCTCGCTCATCGAGAAGGCACCGCGAATCTCGCCGGTGGCCAGCTTCGGAAGCAGCCGCTGCTTCTGCTCGTCAGAACCGTGCTGGGCGATCAGGTACGCGACGATGAAGTGTGTGTTGATGACGCCCGAGATCGACATCCAGCCGCGCGCGATCTGCTCGACCACGAGCGCGTAGGTGAGCAGCGACTCGCCGAGGCCGCCGTACTCCTCGGCAATGGTGAGCCCGAACAGGCCCATCTCCTTCATGCCCTCGACGATCGCCTCGGGGAACTCGTCCTTGTGCTCGAGCTCCGTGGCGTAGGGGAGGATCTCCTTGTCCACGAAGGTCTTCACGGCCGACAGGATCTCCGTCTGGAAGTCGGTCAGTCCGGCGGTCTGGGCAAGGCGGGCCATGCGGATTCCTCCACGGGTGCCGCGCCGTCAAGGGCGCGTGTCTCGGGGTTTCGCGAAAGTATCCCCCGGCAACTACTAGGACTCCCAAACAACTGCCGGTGAGATGACTCTCAGGCCGCTCACTGGTTGACGCGGCCTGCCCGGCCTGATCTTGGCGTCGTGTTCGCCCGATCCTCGCTCACGCCGTTTCGGCGTGGCGCGGCCCTGTCGCCCATTGGCGGGAGGAGGCTCTGGCTGGGCGTCCTCGGGTCGGGGCCGCCGTTCGTCACCGCCACGCGGAGGCTGCCATGACCGAAACCCTCGCTCGACGTTTGGGTGCCGAGTTCCTGGGGACGTTCGTCCTCGTGTTCGCCGGGTGCGGCAGCGCGATCCTCGATGCCGGGAACAAAGGCATCGATCTACTGGGTGTTTCCTTCGCCTTCGGTGTCGCGGTCATGGTGATGGTCTATGCCGTCGGTGCGGTGTCGGGCGGTCATTTCAACCCCGCCGTCACGATCGGACTTGCCGTGGCGCGGCGTTTCCCGTGGTCGGACGTCGTCGCCTACATCGTGACCCAGGTGGGCGCCGCGATCGTGGCGTCGCTGGTGCTGCTGGGGGTCGCGTCCGGCCAGAAGGGCTTCTCGGCCAAGGACTCCGGCTTCGCCTCGAACGGGTACGGCGACCACTCGCCCTTCCATTACAACCTCGGCGCGGTGATCCTGGTCGAGATCGTGCTGACCGCGGTCTTCCTCTATGTGATCATCGGCGCGACCGATGGGCGGGCGCCGGCCGGCTTCGCCGGTATCGCGATCGGGTTCACGCTGGTCATGATCCACATCGTGTCGATCCCGGTGTCGAACACCTCGGTGAATCCCGCCCGGTCGACCGGGCCGGCGATCATCCAGCATGGGTGGGCGCTGGGGCAGTTGTGGGTGTTCTGGCTGGCCCCGCTGGTCGGCGCGCTCATCGCCGGCGCGACGTATCGCACCATCGTCGGCGAGCACGCCAAGTCGCCGGAGGAACCGCTCGCGTCCGAGGCCCCCTAGTAGTCGGTCAGCTGTCCGGGGCCTCGAACTTGGAGGTGCGCTCCATGCCTGCAGCGCGGCCCTTCGCCGAGATGACGAGGGCCATCTTGCGCGAGGCCTCGTCGATCATCTCGTCACCGAGCATCGCGGAGCCCTTCTTGCCGCCCGCCTCGGACGTCGACCACTCGTAGGCGTCGAGGATCAGCTCGGCGTGGTCGTAGTCGTCCTGCGACGGCGCGTAGACGTCGTTCGCGATGCCGACCTGGCTGGGGTGCAGCACCCATTTGCCGTCGAACCCGAGGGCGGCACTGCGCGAAGCGACGCGACGGAAGCCTTCGGCGTCGCGGATCTGCAGGTACGGGCCGTCGATGGCCTGCTTGTTGTTGGCCCGGGCGGCCATGAGGATCGACATCAGAATGTGGTGGTACGCATCGCCGACGTCGTAACCGGGCGGCTGCTCGCCGACGACCAGCGACTTCATGTTGATGCTCGCCATGAAGTCGGCCGGGCCGAAGATGATCGTCTCGACCCGCGGACTCGCCTTGGCGATCGCGTCGACGGCGATCAGGCCCTGGGCATTCTCGATCTGCGCCTCGATGCCGATCTTGCCGACCTCGAAGCCGTTGGTTTTCTCGATCTGGGTGAGCAGGATGTCGAGCGCCACGATCTGGTCGGCGGTCTGCACCTTCGGCAGCATGATGCAGTCGAGGTTGGGGCCGGCGCCTTCGACCACCTCGATGACGTCGCGATACGTCCAGTGGGTCGTCCAGTCGTTCACCCGAACGACGCGGATCTTCTCGCCCCAACCGCCCTCGTTGAGTGCGGCCACGATGTTCTTGCGCGCCCCCGGCTTGGCCAGCGGGGCGCAGGCGTCCTCGAGATCGAGGAAGACCTGATCGGCGTCCAGGCCCTTCGCCTTCTCGAGGAAGCGCGGGTTGCTGCCGGGGACAGCGAGACAGGAACGGCGAGGGCGCAGGGTTTGGGTCACCCCGGCAGCATGCCCAGGGTGCGGGGTCGGCGCCAACTTCGTGTCGGAGGATTCACACGGCTCGGGTTCTTGGGGCGTAGTACCTACCGCCAGGGGCTGCACCGTCGGATCGCGGCGAACGGCCGGCATCCTGCATTGACCCTGACCAAATCGCCGACGCGATCCGCGCCGATCCGACCGGCAGGCCCGGACCGACTAGCCTTCAGTCGTGCGATTCGGGGAGCGGGCGTGACCACCGGGACGCGGGTTTTCATCGCCCGTCTCGCCGGCGTCGACGTCTTCGACCCCCACGGCGATCAGCTCGGCAAGGTACGTGACGCCGTCACGATGCTGCGCGTCGACCGGCAGCCGCCTCGAGTGCTCGGCCTGGTCGTGGAGCTCGTCCAGCGACACCGGATCTTCGTCCCCGCGGGCCGGGTCACCCGAATCGAGCCCGATCAGGTCGTGCTGTCATCCGGCACGGTGAACATGAAACGGTTCGAGCGACGCACCAACGAGATCCTCGTCCTCACCGAACTGCTCGACCGCACCGTGACGATTCGCGACAGCGGCCAGACCGCGACCATCGTCGACGCCGCGATGGAGCAGAACCGCGCCCGCGACTGGGTGATCTCGCGGCTGGCCATCCGCACCCAGGGCGCCCGCCTGACCCGCCGCCGCGGTGAACTCTTCCAGGTCGAGTGGAACGAGGTCGACGGGCTGGCGCTGACCGAGAGCCGGCAGGGCACCGACACCGTCCTGGCCATGCTGTCTGACATGCGTGCGGCCGACGTCGCGACTGCGTTGCAGGACATGACCGACAAGCGTCGCATCGAGGTCGCCACCGCCCTCGACGACGAGCGGCTGGCCGACGTCCTGCAGGAGATGCCCGAGGACGACCAGGTCGAACTGCTCCGCCAACTGGTCGACGAGCGCGCGGCCGACGTCCTCGAGGCGATGGACGACGACGACGCCGCGGACCTGCTCGGCGAGATGCCACGGGCCGACCAGGAACGTCTGCTCGAGCTGATGGAGCCCGCGGAGGCGGCGCCCGTCCGTCGGCTGATGAAGTACGAGGACTACACCGCCGGCGGGTTGATGACCTCGGAGCCGGTGATCATGCTGCCCGACGCCACCGTGGCCGAGGCCCTCGCCCGGGTGCGCAATCCGGAGCTCTCTCCCGCAGTGGCGGCCCAGGTCTACGTCGTGCGGCCACCCCAGGGCACACCCACCGGCCGCTTCCTCGGCACCGCTCACATCCAGCGCCTGCTGCGGGAGCCGCCGTCGGCGCTCGTCAGCGGCGTCTGCGTGAAGAGTCCGGGCGGCTTGCGTCCGGACGCCTCGATCGGCGTCGTCACCCGGTACCTGGCCACGTACAACCTGGTCGCCGCCCCGGTCGTGGACGATCATGACCGGCTGCTCGGTGCCGTC
>JAOPVG010000142.1 GCA_025966255.1 Jatrophihabitans sp. | reverse complement strand
CGGAGAACCGGAAGTGACCGGGTTCGATCAGCCCGGCGTGCACCGGTCCGACCGGGATCTCGTACACGCCGGCTCCGTCGACCTGCAGGAACGGGAAGGAGTCGCCGTCGGTGAACGGTGGTGGCGGGCCAGCGTCGCGGCGCAGCGGATACCAACCCGCCGGCCAGTGAGCGTGCCGGACCAGGCGCCGGGGCAGTGGATGATCGACCGGGACGATGCCGAGCAGGTCGTGCAGCTCGCGCTCGAACCGGGACGCCGGATATGACAGGGCCGCCAGGGACGGGATCTCCGGCCGGCTCCTCGGCACGCTGACCTGCAGTTCGCGGCGGCGGTCCGGAGCTCCGGCGAGAAACAGGTACACGATGCGCAGCGTCGGGCCGTCGTCGTGACCGGCGACCAGCGCCAGCCGGAAGCCGTCGGCCAGCAGTGCGGCGGCTTCGGACCGCAGCGTGTCGGGGGTGACCTCGGTGATGTGGCGGTGCACTCCGGCGAGGTGCGCCGAATCGAGGCCCATCAGGTCCCGCCGAGCACGGTCGCGGCCGTCCCGAACAGATGGGTGAGCGGGCCGGCGGTGACCCCGAGGGCCAGACAGGCCACGATGCCGACGACCAACGCCCCGGTGATCGTCGCGGGCAGCGCGATCGCGGGTGCGCCGGCGGCCGGTGTCCCCAGCAGCATCCGGCTGGTGTTCACCGCGAGGGCGGCGAACGCGACGAGCATCACCAGCAGTGCGATGCCGAGCGCCCAGCCCAGGTGCGCGCGGGTCAGCCCGCGGCCGATGGACAACTCGCTCGCGAACAACGCGAACGGCGGCAACCCGAGCAGTGCAACCACGCCGACAGCGAACGCGGTTGCGAGCGTGCGGGAGCGGGCGAGCACGGCGGTGACGTCGGCGAAAGAGGTGGAGTTGTGGGCTGATTGCAGCTGTCCGGCGCAGAGGAACAACAATGTCTTGGCGACGCCGTGGGCCAGCACGTGCAGCAGCAGTGCGGTGATCGCGAGCCGGGTGCCGGCGGCGGCAGCGACGGCGAGCAGGCCCATGTTCTCCATCGAGGAATAAGCGAGCATCCGTTTGACGTCGCGCTGGGCGACCAGTAGTGACGCGGCGACGAGCAGGGTAAGCAGCCCGATCACGAGCAGCCCGGTCCGCAGATAGGCCGGGCCGAGCGTGATGTCGAGGACGGCCTTGACCCGCAGCAGCGCGGAGAAGGCCACCGACAGCAGGACGCCGCTCATGAGCGCGGACACCGGCGCGGGGGCCTGGCTGTGGGCGTCGGCCAGCCAGGTGTGCAGTGGAGCCAGGCCGGCCTTGGCACCGTACCCGATCAACAGCAGTCCAGCGGCGAGGCGGGCGACCGCCGGATCGAGCTGGGTGGCGTGGGCGAACAGCGTGTCGAAATCCAACGCCCGCCCGCTCGGGACGCCGGCGTGCTCCCCGGCGAAGTAGAGCAGCACAGTGCCGAGAAAGGCGAACGCGATGCCGACCGAGCAGATGATGACGTACTTCCAGGTCGCCTCCAGCGCCGCCTTCGTGCCGCGGTGCCCGACCAGGAACGCGGTGACGATCGTGGTCGCCTCGATCGCCACCCACATCACCCCCAGGTTGTTGGCCTGCACGGCCAGGCTCATCGCGGCCAGGAACAGCGCCACGAGGACCCCGTAGAGCTGGGCCCGAGGCGGCGTGATGTGGCCGTGGGCCAATTCGGTGTCGAGGTAGCCGATGCTGGCCCAGCAACTCAAGGCCCCGACGGTGCCGATCACCAGTAGCATCACCACGCTCAGGCCGTCGGCGCGCAGCAGGTGACCGGCGACGACATGCGAGTGATCGCCGATGCGAGTGGCGAGGACGATCCCGGACCCGAGGACAGCCAGCGCGGCGAGGACACCGGCCCAAGCGGTGACTCGACGCCAGCCGAGCGCGGCGGTCAAGGCGGCCGCGCTCAACGGGGCCAGCAGTGGCACCAGCAGCAGGACGATCATCGGTCCCGCAACGCCCGGAGCTGGTCGAGATCGGTGCCACCGAAGCCCCGGTGCAACCGCCCGGTCAGCACGCCGAGGACGACCGCGGCGAACAGGACGTCCAAGGACGCCCCGAGCTCGACGATCAGCGGGACGCCGGCGGTGAGCAGGAATGCGGTCGCGGCAATCCCGTTGTCCAGCATCAGGAAGCCGACTGCTTGCGAGATCGCGCGGCGCCGGCTGACCATGACGAACACGGCGATGAGGACGGCGGCGAACGCGGCGGGAACAGCTCGAGTGGCCGCGGTGGACTCGAGGGCGATCAGCGGTTGGCTGACCGCGAAGGCCAGCGCGGTTAGCATCGCGACGACGAGCAACGACGCGGTGGTGTTGATCAGCGGCGTGCTCTCGCGATCGCGGGCAGGCGCGAGTCGAAGCGCTCGGCCCATCAGCAACGGCAGCAACACCGAGCGCAGGATCAGGACCGCGACACCTACGGCGACGAGGGCGCCATCACGGTGGTGCACGCCCTCGGCCAGCGGGACCGCAGCCACGGCGGTGCCCTGCCAGGCGAGCAGCCGCACCATCGCACGCAGCTCGCGGCGCCACACGATCAGGACGGCGGCGAGCAGCATGCCGCCCGCGGCAAGGCTGATCACGTTGCTGTAGGCGGTCATCCTCAGGCACCGCTGCCCAGGAACGAGGATGCGACTACCGCCAGGAGAGCGAGGAGGAACGATCCGGCCAGCAGCTCCGGAACCCGAAACAAGCGCAGCTTGGCTGCGAACACTTCTCCGGTGGCGAGCAGCCCGGCCAGCACCGTCACCTTGGCGACTATCACCACCAGGCCGAGGAGCACGCCCAGCACCCCGGGATGGTCTCCGGCGATGCCCCACGGCAGGAACAGGTTGGCCAGCAGCGCCAGCAGGACCGCGAGCCGCATGCCGCTCGCCCACTCGACCATGGCCAGGCGCGGTCCGGCGTACTCGAGCACCATCGCCTCGTGCACCATCGTCAACTCGAGATGGGTCGACGGGTTGTCGACCGGCAGCCGTCCGGTCTCGGCAATGATCACGACCGCCAGCGCCGCGAAAGCGAGGACACCGGCCGGCGAGACGACTTGGCCCGGATGGTGGGCGGTATGGGACACGATGGCGCCGAGATTGGCCGAGCCGGCCGGGATCGACAGCGCGAACACGGCCAGCAGGATGCTGGGTTCCACCAGGGCCGCGATCGTGATCTCGCGGCTGGCCCCCATGCCGCCGAACGCCGTCCCCGTGTCCAGGCCGGCGAGCGTCAACGCGACGGTGCCCAGGAACAGCAGCCCGACCACCGCGTACAGATCCACGCTCGAGTCCAGGGGCGAGCCGGTCGCGACCAGCGGGGCGGCGACAGCGATCAGCAGGGTGGTGCCGGCGATCACGGCCGGCGCCAGGGTGAACACCAGCGTGGTACCCGCCGGCCGGACGTTCTGCTTGCGCAACTGCTTGCGCAGATCGCGCCACGGCTGGCCAACCCCGGCGCCGGCGCGGCCCTCCAGTCGGGCTCGCGCCTGACGCATGACTCCCACGAGCAAGGGCGCACCGGCCAGGACCCCGACAACCTGCACCCCGGCAGCGGAGACGGACAGGGCGGTCATCGCGCCACGATCAGCACGATAAGCAGGCCGAGCCCGCCGAAGGCGAGGTACAGGTGCACGCTGCCGGTGTGGGTCCGGCGCAGCCAGCCGGCCCATATCAGGACGGCTCGCACGACCGGTGT
>JAOPVG010000601.1 GCA_025966255.1 Jatrophihabitans sp. | reverse complement strand
CGGTGCGGAGGTGACCGTCGTGGCGGTCGCCTTCACATCTGGTTGAGCGAGCTCCCGGACGGGTTCCACCACTGAGCTCCAGGCTGGTCGGCGTAGCCGGGAGCCTAGCGCAACCGTGATCTAGCGGACGGCCTTCCAGGTGCCGGCGCCGCGTCCGCCGTGCACGGCGGTTACGCCGCCTTCCAGGTCGGCTCGGGGACCTACGTCTGGTCGTCGGTCGCCTGAGGCAGTGCGGCCTCGTGCACGAGCAGCGCGATCTGCACCCGATTGGAGAGGCTGAGCTTCACGAGCAGCCTCGACACATAGGCCTTCACCGTAGCCAGAGCCATGAACGTGCTCCTCGCGATCTCGGCGTTGGACAGGCCCTGCCCGATGCCGCTCGCCACGTCCAGTTCACGCTCGGTCAGTGTCTGGAGCCGGGCCCGGGCCTGCGTGCGCCCAGTGGGGTCCTCGACGAGATCGATCAACTGCCGGGTCACCGACGGCGAGAGCGTGGCGTCACCGCGGGCGACGGCCAGGATGCCGCGGACGATGTCGGCCGGCAGCGTGTCCTTGAGCAGGAAGCCGGCCGCCCCCGCGCGCAACGCCTCCAACACGTGTTCGTCGGCGTCGAAGGTGGTCAGCACCACGACCTCGGGCGCCTCCGCCCACCTGCGCAATTCTCGGGTCGCGGTGAGTCCGTCGACCGTCGCCATCCTGATGTCCATGAGCACAACGTCGGGACGAAGCCGCCGCACCGCGTCGGGAACCTCGGCACCGTCGGACGCCTCGCCGACCAACTCGATCTCGGGCGCCCCGCCCAGCATGAGCCCGAGCCCCGAGCGCACCAGTGCATCGTCGTCGACGATGAGCACCCGCACCGGCGTCACGGGCGGGCCGGGTCGGCGCCGATCAACGTCGACACCTCGGGCCAGGGCAGCCACGCACGCACGAGGAAGTCGCCGTCGCTCGTGGGCCCGGACTCGAAGGCGCCGCCTGCGAGCGTGGTGCGTTCGCGCAGCCCGATGAGCCCGGTCCCTGGGCCGGGCGGCAGTGTCGACGTCAGCGCACTCCGCCGGTTCCGCACCGATATCTCGACGCGCTCGCCGGGCCGCCCGGAGAGTTCGAGGACGGCCGGCGAGGCGGGCGCGTGCTTGCGCACATTGGTGAGTGCCTCTTGCACGACGCGATAGAGCGCCCGGCCGGCCGACGTCGGCAGGCTGCGGTCGTACTCGGGCACGTCCGCGCTCTGGTCGAAGCTGACGCGCAGACCGGCGGCCCTGGACTCTTCGATCAACGGCACCAGATCCGCGAGCGTGGGCTGGGGACGCTCCGGACCCGCAACGGTGTCGTCGGCGCGGAGCACATTGATCACCGATCGCAGCTCGACGAGGGCCTCGTGGGTATTGGCCCGGATGACGCCGGCGGCCTCCGCGACCTGCTCGCGCGACGCGTCGGCCCGGAATTCCAGGGCACCGGCATGAACCGCGAGCAGCGACAGCCGGTGCGCGAGCACATCGTGCATCTCGCGGGCCATCCGCTCACGCTCCGACCGTCGCGCACCGGCGGCGCGGCGAACCACCTCCGCCTCGGCCTGGACGACCTGGTTCCGCAGCGAGGCCACAAGCTCCCGGCGGGCGCGGACGAACATTCCCCAGCCGGTGGCGGCGAAGGTGATCGCCGGGCCGCCGATCGAGTCCGCCAGGGTGTGGTGCGTCCCCTGGGAGGGATAGAGCAGGATGCCGGGCACGACCATCACGGCGGTGAACAGGCTGACGAGCACCGCCGTCGGCCAGCGCCGATGAACGGCAACCGTGAACACCGCCACCGGGCCGACCATGGAGGCCACGGTGGAGAAGACCCCGACCAGCACCGCCAACACCGCGAAGCCGACCGGCCAGCGGCGCCGCCAGAACCAGATGCCGATCAGCACAATCGTCCCGCACACGATGTCGGCGAGCCGAAGCGCGAGCGGGTAGCCGTCCAATCCGTACACCACGTGCTTCGTGCTCAACATGGCCAACGCGCCGACCAGCACGACCATCGCGGCATTGACCGCGGCGTCTCGACCGCGCCGCACCGGCGGCGCGGCCTCCTCGGCCGGGTCGCAATCCCGGGCCCAGCGGGTGATCATGGGCCAACTCTAGGTTCCGTGCCCCCGAGACGGGCCCGGAGCGAGCACATCATCGACCAAAGTCGATGCCGCTTCATGAGCCCGTAGACCTTCGGTCACGCGAAACCGCCATCCGGCCGCTACGCCGGACGAGTGGTCCCGGGCAGGGTCGACGCCATGATCACTGTCGAACACATCAGCAAGCGCTACGGCGGCACGACCGCCGTAGCCGACGTCTCCTTCGCCTGCACGCCCGGAACTGTGACCGGCTTCCTCGGGCCCAACGGGGCCGGCAAATCGACCACCCTGCGCATCCTGTGCGGATTGGCGAGGCCCACCACCGGACAGGCGACCATCCTCGGCCGTCCGTACCGCGACCTCGACCAGCCCGCCCGCCGGGTCGGCGTCCTGCTCGACGCCTCGGCCCAACATCGAGGACGCTCCGGCCGCGAGGTGCTGACCCTGGCCGCGGACACCCTCGGCGTGCCGCGAGAGCGGGTCGGGCAGCTGCTCGGCCTGGTCGATCTCGACGGGAGGGCGGCACGACGTCGCGTCGGCGAATACTCGCTCGGCATGCGCCAACGACTGGGCTTGGCGCACGCGTTGATCGGAGATCCCGAGATCCTGATCCTCGACGAACCCGCCAATGGGTTGGACCCGGCCGGCATCCACTGGATGCGCGACCTGCTCGGTGACTTCGCCCGCCGCGGCGGCACCGTGCTGCTGTCCTCCCACCTGCTGCACGAGGTCGAGGTGATCGCCGACGAACTCGTCATCATCAGCGGTGGCCGGGTGGTGGCCCAGGGCAGTGCGGGCGAACTGCTGGCCGAGGGCGGTATCAGCGTCCGGGCGCTCGACGCGGTCGCCCTGCTCGCCTGCCTGCGCTCCGCCGGCCTGCGTTACCAGGATCGCGCCGACGGCAGCTTCCGCGTCGATGGCACCGCCGAGGACGTGGGGCGCGCCGCAGCGCGGGACGGCGTCGTATTGCTCGAACTGCGTCAACCCGAGGGGGCCGGGCTCGAAGACCTGTTCCTCGCCCTCACCGCCGCGCAGTCCGCCACCGGCCCGAACGGGGTTGCCGCATGAGTACCGCGATCACGACGCGCCCCGTTGCGCGTCCCACCACGTACCCGCCCACCGGGCTCGGCCGGCTCACCCGCATCGAACTGCGCAAGGCCGTCGACACCCGGGCCGGACGGTGGCTGCTGATCGCCGTCGCCGCCATCGCGATCATCATGACCGGCGTGGCCATCCTCGCCGGTGGTGCGAAGGACCACACCTTCCACCGCAGCGCCGGGCTCATTCAGAGCGTGATCAGCGTGCTCCTGCCCGTCATCGGCATCCTGCTCGTGACCAGTGAGTGGTCCCAACGCACCGCACTACAGACCTTCGCGCTGGTGCCGCGGCGCGGCCGGATCATCTCGGCCAAACTGCTCGCCGGCACCGGGATCTCCGTTGTCGTCGCGGTGGTCGCTCTGGGCCTCGGCGCCGTCGCCACGGCGATCGCATCCCATCCGGCCGGCGGCGCTTGGCACAACGCCGGCGAAGTCCCCCTGGGCGGCATTCTCGTTCAGTTGCTGTCGTTGCTGATGGGTATGGCGTTCGGCCTGGCGCTTCTGTCCAGCGCGCCGGCCATCGTGCTCAGCTTCGTGTTGCCAACCGTGTGGGCGGCGCTCGCCTCGAGCATCCACGCGCTGCATGGTGTGCAGCCGTGGCTGGACTCCACCAAGACCTCCACCTATCTGCTGGACGGAGATCTCAGCGCGCGGCACTGGGCCCAGATCGGCGTGACGACCCTGATCTGGATCGCGGTGCCGCTGGCGGCCGGGCTGGCTCGCCTGCGCCGCCACGAGATCGCGTAAGGCGCAGGGTGGCTACCGGTCCGCGTCATCGGCGCGGACCGGGCGCACGCCCTCCTCGCGGCGCAGGTCGTACGGGATGAGCGGGTCGTCGAAGCCGCGCAGCGTCACCGCCTCGAGCGGGTCGGCCCGCCAGCCGGTCAGGTGGTCGCAGACCGCGGCCGGCGCCAG
>JAOPVG010000582.1 GCA_025966255.1 Jatrophihabitans sp. | reverse complement strand
ACCGCCGACGTGAAGTCGACATCGTCGTAGTCGTAGACGAAGTCGCTGCGTGCGCCGAGCCCCGCGGGCAGCCGACTGAACCCGAACCCACCAACGGTCGCCGACGGCCCGGCGCCCGCTGCGTCGGGTACGCCCGGCGCGAGCAGAACGATCGACATCACGACGACCGTCAGCAAACCCAACCGCCGCATCAGCGCTCTCATTGCGCTCCTCTCTCCGGCCGCGCGGTGCGGCCGGAGACACAACCGTGCCGACCCTGCCCACCGCCACGGGCGGCGGACCCGAATCTGTGGACTACGAAGTCGCCTGTGGACCGCGCGCCGGCCAACCGTCGGTAGGTCGTGCTAGCCGCCGCTGATGACGCGCTACGCGACCGTCCCCGATCAACCGCTCACACGCGCGGGTGCTCGGTGGCCAATGCTCGACCCGTCAGCCGCGCCGGCGCGGTGCGAACAACGTCAGCGGCCGAACGGACGGAGCTGGTAGTCGCCCTTGGTACGCGCGACGACCGTGCCGTCCGCACCGAGGACCTCGGCTTCGAGTACGAAGGCCACCTTTGCGTCCGGGGTCGCCTCGGCGTTGATCCGGGTGATCTCGGCTTCGGACAGTGACGCCGAGGCGGACAGCGTGCCCTTGCCCGGTGCGAGGAAATCGATCGTCAAGCTGCGGACGAGCGGGTAGTGGGTCGAGACGTCGAACGTCGCGAACTGGATCGCACCGCCGAGCACTTCGGCGAGCGTGAAGGTGACGCCGGCGTAAATGACGCCGAAGTGATTGCCGTTGCCGTCGGCCGGCACTTCCGCGCGGACGTAGCCGGGCCGCATCTCGACGAACCGGATCCCCATCTGGTGCGCCCGGGGGATGAGTTGTTCTAGAGCCGCATTCATCATCGGCACCTGGGAATCGGTCACGGCCTGACACTATCGGCCGCGTAGTGTCCGCTGCCGTGACAGCGCTCCCGATCGGAACGATCGCCGTCCTCGGCGAAGCATTGATCGACCTCGTGGAGACCGGGGACGACGAGCCGCGGCTTGCCCGCCCGGGCGGTAGCCCCTACAACGTCGCGATCGGACTGGCCCGGCTCGGTCGGCCGACGGCCTTCGTCGGCCGGCTATCGCACGATCCGCTGGGGACGATCCTGCGCAACCACGCCGCCCGCTCCGGCGTGGATCTTTCGCTCTCCGTGGACGCGAACGAGCCGACGACCGTGGCGCTGGTCGAGCTCGTCGACGGCCTCGCGCAGTACCGCTTCGGGGTCGAAGGCACGGCCGACTTCCGCTGGACCGACGCCGAGCTCGCGATGCTGCCCTCCGACATCGCGGCAATCCATTTCGGCTCGCTCGCGTCCTGGACGCCGCCGGGTGACGCGGCCGTCGCCGGGCGCGTCGCAGCGTTACGGGCCGAGGGGCACGTGCTCGTCAGCTACGACCCGAACGTCCGCCCACACCTGCAACCGGACGCGGACGCCGCACGTCGGCAGATCGAACTGGCGCTTCCGCTCGTGCACCTCGCCAAGACCAGCGAAGAAGATCTCGCCTATCTGTATCCCGGGGCGGGGATCGAAATCGTCGCCCGCAGTTGGCTCGAACGCGGCCCAGAGCTCGTCGTCGTCACCCGAGGAGGGCACGGCTCGACGGCTTACACGATCGCCATCGACGTCAGCCGGCCCGTGCGGCAAATCGACGTGGTTGACACGGTCGGCGCCGGCGACGCCTTCACGAGTGGATTGCTCGACTCGATCGCCGGGCGGGGCCTGCTCACGCCGGGCATGCTCCGCGAGCTCGACGCGACGACCCTGGCGGCACTGCTCGACGACGCCGCGCTCGTCGCCGCCGTCACCTGCTCGCGGGCCGGGGCCAATCCACCCCGCCGCAACGAACTCAACGGCTGATCGACCCGAGTCGCCGGTCGCTCGCCTTCAGAATTCCGATGAGCGATAGCGTTCGCGGCGTGAGGCGGCGCGCGGCAACCGGCACGATCCTCGCTGTCGCCGTGCTGGCCGGCGCGTGCACATCCTCGGCCGCCAAACCGAACCACACACCGACCTCCGGCCGGCCCTCGTCCATCGAGACGATCACGCTTCCGCCGGACACCGGCGGCGCGTCGGCCGATGCCACTCCGGCGCGCACGGCCGATGCCACTCCGGCGCGGACGGCCACGGTGCTCGGTTCGGGCGACGTGCTCATCCACCCGCCGCTCTGGGAGCAGGCCCATCGCGACGCAGTGGGCGCCGGCAAGACCGGCTACGACTTCGGTCCGATGTACGCGAGCATCGCGCCGGAGGTGCGCACGACCGACCTCGCCACCTGCGAAATGGAGACGCCGCTCGCGCCGCCACAGGGACCGTTCGCCGGCTGGCCGGACTTCAACGCGCCGCCCCAGGTGCTCACGGCGCTGAAGGGCGTCGGCTATCGCAGCTGTACCACCGCGTCCAACCACTCGCTCGACCAGGGATACACCGGGCTCAAGCGCACGCTCGACGAACTGGACTCGGCCGGGTTGCAGCACACCGGCAGCGCCCGCAGCGGCGCCGAGGCGGCGCGTCCGCTCATCGTGACGCTGCCCAACGGCGTAAAGATCGGCCAACTCGCCTACGCGTTCGGCTTCAACGGGATCCCGGTGCCGTCGGACAAGCCGTGGATCGCGAACCTCATCGACGTGCCGGCCATCCTCGCGGCCGCCGAACGCCTGAAGACAGCCGGCGCCGACGTCGTCGTCCTCTCCATGCACTGGGGCACCGAGTACGACCACCTCGCCACGCAGCAGCAGCGCGATGAGGCGCGCCAGTTGCTGAAGTCGCCGAACGTCGACGTGATCCTCGGCGACCACGCGCACGTGGTTCAGCCCGCGGAGAAGATCAACGGCAAGTGGGTCTTCTACTGCATGGGCAATCAGATCTCGCGCCACGCCGACCCGATCGCCGAGGGTCGTCAGGGACTGATGCCGCGCGTGACGTTCACCGAGGTGTCACCGCACCACTTCAAGGTCAGCTCCGCAGAGGCGATCCCGACGTGGATGGAGGACACACCGAAGCTGCGGCTGATCGATCTGCCCCGCGCACTGGCGTCGTCGGCGCTCACCACCGAGCAGCGTCGAGCCGACGAGAAGGCTCACACGGCGATCGCGGGGTACCTGGACGCATACGGCGCAGTCAAGGACGGTCTGAAGGTTCGGTAGGAGATTCGACCGGCGGGGCGGCGAGGTCGTACCGGCGGTGTCCGGCGTCGAGGAACTGCCCGACGAGCACGCCGGCTGTGACGAGCGGGATCCAGATCCAGAGCAGGAACGTCGAAATCCGGAAGCTGCCGACCGCCACGAGCACCACGACATAAAGGACGAACGGCACCACCACTCCGGCGGCGCACCGGGCCCGGACGTCCGAATGATGGCGGATCAGCGCGGCGTCGGCGGACGTCGAGTGGCCCGCCTTGTGCGGACCGGTCGCCGTGGCCGGCTGGTCGGCCGCCGCGGACGCCACGGGTCCGGACGCAGTCGTTTCGAAGGCAGCGGCTTCGGTCATCGATCCCGGACCGGGCTTCGGGCCGACGATCGCCGGGATCTGTTCGGTGACCGCGGCCGGGGGTTCGTCGGGAGCGGACGGTTCGATGATCGGCGGGATCTGCTCGGTGACCGGTTCGGTGATCGCAGGTATCTGTTCGGTGACCGCCTCGGGCACCGACCGCGCAATCGGCCCTGCGGGCGGTTCGGTCAGGACGTCGTCGAGGAGCTCGATGCCCTCGTTCGGAGGCTCCGCGAGGGCTACGGACTCGGGCTCAGCCGCCACCGAGGCCGCCTCGTCCGCAGGCGCCACAGACCGGCCGTAGCGCTCGCGGAGGGTCCAGACGGCGACGGCAGCGCGATCCGGCGCGTCGTCGTCGGCGGGGGCCGAGTGCCGTCCCATGCAACCAGTCTCGCAAATCGGCCGGATACACCGCGACTCTGCCGGATACACCGCGACCGCATGCCCAATGCGTTTACACTGCGCCGAAACCAGCGACTGGGAGGCAGCAACTGTGCGGAAACCGTCCAGTCGGTGGATGTGGGTTGTTTCGCTCGTAGCGACGACCGGCCTGGCGCTTTCGGCGTGCGGCACTGTGCTCAACGGCCAGCCGAGTACCGAGAACGCCCCCAACGCGAATCTGAACGTGATCGGCTCGGACCCCAATAGCACCTTCGACACGTCGGTCAAGAACGCACTCAGCGACATCGAAGCGTTCTGGAAGATCAACTACCCGAAGGTGTCCGGTGGCAAGCCGCTGACGCCACTCAAGGGCGGCCTGTACTCGGTCGACGGTCTCGCGGTCGCCCGCACGCACGAGGTGTCCGGCCCGGCCGGTAAGAACGCCTGCATCAAGTCGAGCGCGACCTTCATCATCGACAACGGCGCGTTCTGCCTGTTGGACGATTCGATCGCCTGGGATCGCGCCGATACCCACTTGTTCGCCCAACTCGCCAAGC
The DNA here is from genome assembly GCA_025966255.1 of Jatrophihabitans sp. Classification (GTDB taxonomy): domain Bacteria; phylum Actinomycetota; class Actinomycetes; order Mycobacteriales; family Jatrophihabitantaceae; genus Jatrophihabitans. The sequence continues at coordinate 4,511 of JAOPVG010000582.1, read as the reverse complement.
AGTACGGCACCCTGATGGTCGCGCTCGTCTTCGCCCACGAGTTCGGACACGCGATCAGCTACCGGCTGGGCGTCTTCGACAATCGGCCCAAGACGATCTTCACCGAGTCCCAGGCCGACTGCGCCGCGGGCGCGTGGGCCAGGTCGGCCCTCGATCAACAGAATCCGCACTTCCGCGACGTCACTCCGCAGAAGATCGACGACGCACTCGCAGGGTTCCTCGACGGCCGCGACTCCACGCCCGGCACGATCGCCGAGATCTCGCACGGCAACGGCTTCGACCGGCTCTCAGCGTTGGCCGACGGCCTCGACAAGGGCGTCACCTATTGCTTCTCGAAGACCTACTTCAACCGGACGTTCACCGAGCGTCCCTTCACTGACCCGAAGGACTACAGCGCCGGCGGCAACGCCTCGCTGACCGACACGGTCGCCCCAGGCGGCTCGCTCGTCCGCGACCTGAACCGGTTCTGGACCGGCGCGGCGAAGTCGATCAGCAAGACGTTCACGCCGGTGAAGATCGTTGCGACCGACTCACCCAAGTGCCCGTCCACACCGCCGACCACGTTCTTCTACTGCCTCGACGACAACACCGTGGACTTCAGTACGTCGTTCGCGGAGAAGGCATACAACAGCCTGCCCGACGTCAATGTCGAGCAGACGACGGGCAACGTGAAGCTGGTCTTCAACCAACCGGCCGACTTCGCCCCAGGCACGTTGTTTGCCATCGGCTGGGGGATGGCGGTGCGGCACCAGCTCTTCAAGCGGACCTTGGACGACAAGGCCGCGCTGATCGCGGCGGTCTGCTACGCCGGCGCCTACGCGAAGGACGTCAATCTCGCGAGCGATCCCGGCGCGACGAAGGACCTCTTGCTGTCGCCCTCCGACCTCGACGAAGCCGTCTCCACGCTGCTCAACACGGACCTCATGAAGGGGTCCTACGACGAGCGCGGCTCCACCGGCCTCGATCGGATCCAGGCCTTCGTCAAGGGCTACAAGGGCGGGCTCTCGTCCTGCTGAACGAGATCCGACCCTGACTCGACAGCCCGCTGGATCGCGGTGAGCAGGTTGGCGCAGCTGCGCTCCACCTGAGCGAGGACTTCGGTGAAGCCACCGGACTTGCCGTAGTACGGGTCGCGCACGTCAGGGTCCTCGCCGCTGCCCAGTTCCGGATCGAACGCACGCAGCCTGACGATCTTCGCGCGGGACGCCTCGACGTCAGGGGTCTCGACGGCCAGCCACCACAGCACGTCGTAGTGACCGGTGTCGAGCGCCACCACGACGTCCCGGTCGGCGAAGTCCTCGGCCCGGAACTGCTTGGCGACGTGCCGGACGGGCTGGTAGCCGGCTTTCTCGAGCGTCTCCCGCGAGCGTCGGTCCATGTCGTCGCCTGTGTGCCACGACCCGGTGCCCGAACTGTCGACGTCGACGAGGTCGGCGAGTCCGGCCTCGGCCGCAAGTACGCCCATCACCACCTCGGCGGTTGGGGATCGGCAGATGTTGCCCGAGCACACGAAGCAGACCCGAACCGGCGAAGACAGCACTCGCCCAGTGTCGCAAGTGCGGATATGAGTAGGTTCCTCCCCATGCCGGATGTCGACTCCTCCTTCCTGGCGATGCCCGCCCGTGGCCTGGCCGGCGCTGCCCTCGAGCGTGCGCAGGAGCTGGGCGCGGAGCACGCCGACTTCCGCCTGGAACGCACCCGCACCGGCCGGCTGCGGCTCCGCGACGGACACCTCGACTCGACAAGCGACAGCGAGGACGTCGGGCTCGCGGTGCGCGTGGTGCACGACGGCACGTGGGGCTTCGCCAGTGGCATTGCCCGCACGGCCGAAGCCGCGAAGGCGCTCGCGGAGCAGGCCGTGGCGACGGCGAAGGTGAGCCGCGTGCTCAGCAGCCAGCCGGTCGAGCTCGCGCCGGAGCAGGTCTACGACGACGTCACCTGGGTGTCGGCCTATGACATCGATCCGTTCGACGTGCCCGACGCCGAGCGCATCGCCCGGCTGGCCGATCTGTCCGAACGGTTGCTGGCGGCCGATGGCGTCGATCACGTCGATGCCTCGCTGATGCAAGTGCGAGAGAACAAGTTCTACGCCGACACGTCCGGCACGATGACCACCCAGCAGCGCGTGCGCCTGCATCCCGAGTTCACCGCGGTGAATGTCGACCGCGGCGCCGGCACGTTCTCGTCGATGCGCACCCTGGCCCCACCGGTCGGACGGGGCTGGGAGTACCTCATCGGGACGGGCTGGGACTTCGACGCCGAGATCGCCGAGCTTCCCGGTCTGCTCATGGAACACGCGAAGGCACCCAGCGTCGAGCCTGGCAGGTACGACCTCGTCATTGATCCGTCCAACCTCTGGCTGACGATCCACGAATCGATCGGGCACGCCACCGAGCTCGATCGGGCACTCGGGTACGAGGCCGCTTACGCCGGGACGTCCTTCGCCACCATCGACAAGCTCGGGTCGCTGCAGTACGGCAGCGGCGTGATGAACGTGACGGGCGACCGCACCGTCGAGCACGGACTGGCCACGGTCGGTTACGACGACGAAGGTGTTCTCGGGCAGCAGTTCGACATCGTCCGCGACGGCGTGCTGGTCGGCTATCAACTCAATCGGCAGATGGCGCAGGCGAATGCGGCCGCGTTGGGCGAGGCCGGCGGGCGGTCCAACGGCTGCGCCTACGCCGACTCGTCCGGTCACATCCAACTGCAGCGGATGGCCAACGTGACGTTGCAACCGGCCGAGAACGGACCGTCGCTGGACGAGCTGATCGGCGAGGTCGAGCGCGGCATCCTGATCAAGGGCGACCGCTCGTGGTCGATCGACATGCAGCGGTTCAACTTCCAGTTCACCGGGCAGCAGTTCCACCGCATCGAGAACGGCCGCATAGTCGGGCAGTTGAGCGACGTCGCGTATCAGGCCACCACGACGGACTTCTGGGGTGCGATGGAGGCGGTCGGCGGTCCGCAGACGTTCGTGCTCGGCGGAGCGTTCAACTGCGGGAAGGGCCAGCCCGGGCAGATAGCCGCCGTGTCGCACGGCTGCCCCGCGGCGTTGTTCCGCGGTATCAACATCCTGAACACCAAGAGCGAGGGGGGTCGCTGATATGGGCGCACCCCAGGAGATCACCGAGGCCGCACTTGCGGCCTCGACGGCCGACGGCTGCATCGTGATCGCGTCCGAGCACACCGAAACCAACCTGCGGTGGGCGGCCAACTCGCTCACCACCAACGGGCAGATGCGGTCGCGCTCGCTCACCGTGATCTCGACCTTCGACCGCGCGGACGGCACCCGCGCCGGCGTGGTCACGCGGTCGATCAGCACCCTCGAGGAAGTCGACGACCTGGTGCGGGCCTCGGAGGACGCCGGCCGCGATGCCGACCCGGCCGACGACGCCTGCCCGCTCGTCGCGCCCTACCCGCACGACGACGACTGGGACGCCGATCCGGCCGAGACGAGCGTGGCCGTGTTCGAGCAGTTCGCGCCCGCGCTCGGCGCGGCGTTCACACGGTGGTCGAGCACGGAGCGGCTGCTCTACGGATTCGCCGAGCATCAGATGACGTCCTACTTCCTCGGCACGTCCACCGGGCTGCGCCGCCGCTTCGACCAGCCCGACGGCCGCCTCGAGGTCAACGGCAAGTCGGCCGACCTCGCCCGCTCGGCGTGGTCGGGCCTGCACACCCGCGACTTCACCGACGTGGACGTCGCGGCGGTGACTGCGGCACTCGAGCAGCGGTTGGACTGGGCGAAGACGCGCATCGACCTGCCCGCCGGCCGGTACGAGACGATCCTGCCGCCGTCGGCCGTGGCCGATCTGATGATCTACGCGTACTGGACCGCCTCGGCCCGCGATGCCGAGGAAGGCCGCAACGTGTACGCCGCGAGCGGCGGCGGCACCCGGATCGGCGAGAAGCTCGCACCGCAGCCGCTCACGCTGCGCTCCGACCCGGCCGAGCTCGGATTGCAGTGCCCACCGTTCGAGATCGCCGCCGCCTCCTACGGCGGGTTGCAGTCGGTCTTCGACAACGGCTTCCCGGTGGATGCGACGTCCTGGATCAGCGACGGCACGCTCACCGATCTCATCCGCACCCGTTCGTGGGCCGAGCGGACGCACACGACGCCCCGGCCGTACGTCGACAACCTCATCCTTTCGGGCGGAGCGGGCGGAGCGGGCGGAGCGAGCCTCGAGGAGATGATCGCCGGCACCGAGCGCGGTCTGCTGCTGACCTGCCTCTGGTACATCCGCGAGGTCGACCCGCAGACCCTGCTGCTCACCGGGCTCACCCGCGACGGCGTCTACCTCGTCGAGAACGGCGAGGTGCAGGGCGCGGTGAACAACTTCCGCTTCAACGAGTCGCCGATCGGCCTGCTCGGCCGCACGACGGAGGTGGGCCGCACCGAACCCACGCTCCCGCGCGAGTGGAGCGACGACTTCCGCCGCACCGCGATGCCGCCGCTGCGCGTGCCGGACTTCAACATGTCGACGGTGAGCCAGGCGTCCTGACTACGC
>JAOPVG010000490.1 GCA_025966255.1 Jatrophihabitans sp. | reverse complement strand
GCTTCCGGCATCTCCAGCAGCGAGTCTCGCGGGTAGATACCGGCGTTGTTCACCCAGATGTCAACGTGTCCGAATCGATCGGCCGCGAACGCGGCAAGCGCACTCACGGAGTCCTCGACGGCGACGTCCACCGGGTGCGCGACGGCCGCCGACCCGATGGCGCTGGCGGTTCGCTCGGCGCCGTCCATGTCGATATCTGCGACGACCACTGTGGCACCTGCCTCCGCCAGCCGCCGCGCCACGGCGGCACCGACGCCGACGGCGGCGCCGGTGACCACCGCGACGCGATCGAGAAGGGACGTCAGTTCCGATAGCGAAGACGACACGGCACTCCTTGGGTGAGGTACAGCTAATCTATCTAATCTTTTAGTTGTTAGAGTCACCTGGGTCCAATAGCATCGGCAGCGCCGAATGCCGGTGGGCGCGAAGGGATGGACGGATGAAAGCAACGATGCAGCGCGACGTGGTCCGCGACGGTGGCGCCGCGGCGTGGACACCGCGGGTCAGTCCCCCGATCGGCGTGGAGCTCACCCCAGAGCAGGAGCTTGCCTGCGCGTTCCGGATCCTGGCGCGGGGCGGCTTCAGCGAGAACATCGCCGGTCACATCACCATGGCGGCACCAGGCACCGACCTCATGTGGGTCAATCCGTGGGGTCTGTGGTGGGACGAGGTATCCGCTTCGGATATCTGCCGCGTCAACGCGGACGGCGACGTGATCGAGGGCAAATGGGATGTGACGCCGGCCATCCACATCCACACCGAACTGCATCGCCGTCGACCTGATGCGCGCGTGGTCATTCACAACCACCCGTATCACGTGACCGTCCTCGCCGCGGTGGGCGTGCTGCCCGAGATCGTCCACCAGACCGGCAGTATGTTCGAGGGCGACCTGTCGTTCGTCACCGAATACACCGGAGAAGTCGACGACGCAGTGCTCGGCGCGGAGCTCGCCGACATGATCGGCGACAAGTCCACCGTCATTCTCGCCAGCCACGGCGTGATCGTCACCGGCGCCGACATCCGAGAAGCGACGTACCGAGCAGCGAGCATCGACCGGATGTGCCGCCTCGCCTACGACGTGATGGTGCTCGGTCGGAGTCCCCTGCCGATCTCGGCCGGCATCAAGGTCGGCATGCAGAAGTCGCTGCTCGAACGCGGTAGCGACGTCTACTGGGCGGGCGCCGTTCGGTCCCTGCTCAGAGCCGAGCCGGACGTGCTCGACTGAACCAGCCGGACACGCCGCCGCGCGCGCCGAGTCAACCCGCCAACCGCATCGAAGGAGATGTCATGGCCAGCCTCGACCAACTCGAGAGCAATACGGGGTTCACCACCGCCGTCAAGGGCAAGGTCACGTTCCTGCCCGATCCGGAGCGTCAGGACCGCAAGTACACGGTGATCTCGGTGGACGACCACATCGTCGAACCCCCGGACACGTTCGAGGGACGGATGCCCGCCAAGTTCATCGACCGGGCGCCGCGCGTCGTCGAAAAGGACGGCGCGGACGTCTGGGTCTACGACGGCAAGGAGATCCCGAACGTCGGGTTCAACGCGGTCGTCGGCCGTCCGGTGGACGAGTGGGGATTCGAACCGGCGCGGTTCACCGATATGCGCCGGGGTGCATGGGACATCAACGAGCGCATCCGTGACCTGGACCTGAGCGGTATCTATGCGTCGCTGTGCTTCCCGTCCTTCCTGCCGGGCTTCGGCGGTCAGCGGCTACAGCTGTCGACGAACGACTCCGAGTTGGCGCTCGCCGCGGTGCGCGCCTGGAACGACTGGCACATCGACGTATGGGCCGGCACGCATCCGGGACGGATCATCCCGTGCCAGATCCCGTACATGCTCGATCCCGAGATCGGTGCGCAGGAGGTGTACAAGAACGCCGAGCGCGGTTTCAAGGCGATCACGTTCACCGAGGGTCCGCATGCGCTCGGCTTGCCCTCGCTGCACACCGGGCACTGGGACCCGATCATGCGCGCGTGCGCCGAGACCGGGACCGTGGTCAACCTGCACATCGGCTCCTCGGGCACATCTCCCGGCACGTCCGACGATGCCCCGCCTGATGTCGTCGGAGTCCTGTTCTTCGGTTACGCGATGTTCGCCGCGGTCGATTGGCTGTACTCCCGTATCCCGGTGCGCTTCCCCGATATCAAGATCGTGATGTCGGAGGGCGGCATCGGATGGGTGCCCGCACTGCTCGACCGGCTGGACCACATGTCGACGTACCACCAGATGTACGGCACGTGGGAGGGCATCGAGCTGACGCCGGCCGAGGTGCTGCAGCGCAACTTCTACTTCTGCGCCGTAGAGGACCCATCGTCGTTCGTGCTGCGCCACCGGATTGGTATCGATCACATCCTCGTCGAGCAGGACTATCCGCACTGCGACTCGACCTGGCCGCGTACTCAGCAGGTCCTCGAACACGAAATCGGTGGGCTTCCTGCGGAGGACATCCGCAAGATCACCTGGGAAAACGCATCGCGCCTGTACCGGCACCCCGTCCCGGAGAACGTGATTTCCGACCCGAACGCGTATTGAGCGTCCGGCTCGGGTGCGTCAGCGGCCGCTAACGCACCCGAGCCAGCACGTCGGCGCCGAGCGCTGTCGCGGAGGGGGCGCCACACATCCGCAGGCACTCGCCGATGCCGTCGATCAGGGCCGTCAGCATCGCCGTCACGCCTTCTTCGCCGTCATGGGCGAGGGCCCACAGCACGGGTCGACCGACGAGCACGGCGCGCGCGCCGAGGGCGAGCGCGCGCACGACATCGGCACCGCGCCGCACGCCGCCGTCCACGAGCACATCAGCCCGATCGCCGACCGCATTCACCACGTCCGCAAGCGCATCCGCGGAGGCCATCGCCGCGTCCAGCTGTCGGCCGCCGTGATTCGACACCACAACGCCCGCGGCGCCGGCGTCGACGCAGACGCGGGCATCGTCCGGATGCAGCACGCCCTTGACGGCGACCGGCAGGCCGCTCACTTCGCGCACCCACCCGATCACGTCCGGGCCGAGATCCGCCTCGAGGCGGCTCGAGTAAGCGGCGTCCAGTCCCACGCCGCCGAGATTGGGCAGGTCGATGCCGTCCGCGTGCGGCAGCGCGTAGCCGTGGCGGCGGTCGCGGCGGCGGTCACCGGGGACGGTCGCGTCGACAGTCAGCAGCACCGCCGTGAACCCGCTCGCGGCAGCGCGCTGCAGCAGGTCGGCGGTGAGCCCTCGGTCCTGCAGGATGTAGGTCTGGAACCACTGGACGCCGTCCGGTGCTGCAGCTCGCACGTCCTCGAGTCGCGTGGTCGCATACGTGGACAGGGTCATGGCGGCGCCGACGCGAGCTGCCGCCACCGCAGTGGCCCGCTCACCGTCCGGATGAGCAAGGCGTTGGTAGCCCATCGGTGCGATCACGATCGGAGCGGCGAGTGTGCTGCCGAGCACCGTCACCGACGTGTCGGGGTGCGCTGCGGGACGCAGGACGCGCGGGCGTAGCCGGATCGTGCGCCACGACGCCAGATTCGCTGCCAGTGCGGATTCGTCGCCGGCACCGCCGGCGAAGAAGTCGTATACCGCAGGATGCAGGATGTCCTTCGCCGACGCCTCCACCTGATCGAGGTCGGCATAGTCGACGCCGAGCGCCTCAGTACCCGGCATCGACGTCGACGATGCCGGCGAGCGGTCTGCCGTTCGCGAAACGCTCGACGTTGTCGCGAACTCGCGCGAGCAGGTACGGCCCGGACAGCGCGGCTGGACACGACACGTGAGGTGTGATCAGGCAGTTGTCGAAACCCCAAAGCGCATGGTCGGCCGGCAACGGCTCGGGGTCGGTCACATCGAGCACAGCACCACCCAGATGCCCTTCGGCCAACGCCGAGACGAGTGCGTCGGTGACGATGTGCTGTCCCCGCGCGACGTTGACCAGCCATGCACCGGCCGGGAGCGCGGCCAGCGTGGGCGCATCGACGATGCCGACGGTCTCCGGCGTGAGCGCGGCTGCCACCACCAGTACCGCCGTACCCGGGACTACCTCGGCGAGCCGATCGGATCGCACCGTGCGAGCAGCCCCCGGCACTCCCCCGGGACCACGGCGCACGACCGTGACCCGGCAATCGAAAGGCCCGAGCATCGCCGTGAGTGCCGCGGCAATACCGCCGCCGCCGATGATCGTTACGTCGGCACCGAAGAGCGACCGAGCCGGCTGCTCCCGCCACGTCCGCTCCCGCGCGTACGTCGGCAGGCTCCGCATCCCGGCGAGCAGCCCGGCGATCGTGTACTCGGCGATCGGTCGCGAGTAGCAACCCTTCGCCGACGTCCACACCCGGCTCGGGTCCAGCGCCGGGACCAGCCGGTCGATGCCGGCGGTCACGAGCTGAACCCACCGCACATCCGGCAGTCCGGCCAGGGTCGCGGCGAGCAGCGCCGGATCCTGCCAGCGAGTCCAGATCAGCCCCTCGGCCTCGTCCGGACTCGTCACCTTGCCGCCGACCTCTTCGATCGCCGCGGTCAACCCGGCAAGCGAGACGGGTCTCGCGTCCGAGCCGTCCGGCAGCACGGCGAGACGTGGCACCGGACTCACGCGCGTCCGGCCGCTCACTCGAACATTGCGGGTTCGTCCCGCTGCAGCCGGCGCAGGTTCGCCTCCCACATGTTCTTGCGGAAGTAGCGGTCGTAAAGGGGCTTCGTCTGGTCGATGTGGAGCTGCACGATCGGCGCTCCCCCGTAGCCGCGTGCCGCGAGGTCCCAGGTTGCCGTCTTCTCGAGCGCGACGCCGTCGATCACGACGTCCGCGAGCGTCGGCGCGGCGCTGAACATGCCGTGCCCGGGCAAGATCAACACTCGGCGTGCACCGAGCGCCGAGGCGAGCTGCTCACACGCCGCGGACCCCCGGTCGCCGTCGTCCTCGGCGACCACCTGCTCGTCGAAGAACAGTGTCGACATCTCGTTGTACATGCCGATCGGCTCGCGAGTCGTTGACAACACCGAGACCGCGTGAGAATGGGTGTGCACGATCGCTGCCACGTCCGCGCGGCGACGGAACATAGCGAGGGCGATCCCCGCCGCGCGCGAAACCCCGGCGGGTAATCGCTCAGCGGGCGTCTCGAGGTCTACTTCGACGATGTCGTCCGGCGTGACCGTGTCTTCCGGCGCGGCCGGCGTGATCAGGATCGAATCGGACCCGGCGTGGCGCGCCGCGAGAAGCCCGAAGTTCGCGCTTCCGGCGCCCTCGCGCGAAAGGATTCGCCGGCCGGCTGCGAGATACAGCCGAGCGGTCGGAGTGTCGAGTGCAACTGCGGTCATGGTGCGCGACGCTCGACTTCGGCCAGCGAGGACTGGCCGAGGTAGGAGTCGATGAGCGCCTCCCGGCTGCCGAGTTCCTCACTCGTCCCCTGCATGGCAACGCGCCCGTCAACGAGGACGTATCCCCGCTGGCACAGCTCGATCGCCGCCACGGCGTTCTGCTCGACCAGCAGGATCGGCGTCCGCTCGCTCACCTCCTTGAGGGCGGCGAAGACGCTCTTCACCACGATCGGGGCCAGGCCGAGCGACGGCTCGTCGAGCAGCAGCAGCCGCGGCGCCGCAACCAGGCCACGACCGATCGCGACCATCTGCTGTTCGCCACCCGACAATGCCCACCCGGCCCGCTTGGCGATCGGCCGAAGCGCGGGGAGCAGGTCGTACACATCGTCGATCGAGTACCCGCCGGTACGGCCGTTGCGCGACGTCTGCCCGATCTGCAGGTTTTCGTGCACGCTGAGCGAGCCGAACAACCGCCGGCCCTCGGGTACATGCACCAGGCCGGTACGCGCGATCTTCTCCGGCGTCATCTTGTGTACCGAGACGCCGTCGAACTCGATCGTCCCCTTGAACTCGACCAAGCCGGAAATCGCTTTGAGCGTCGAGGTCTTTCCCGCTCCGTTCGGCCCCAGCAGTGCCACCGCTGAGGAGGCTCCGACCGACATCCGGCAATCGACGACGGCCTCGGTGCCCGCGTAGTTCACGCACAGTCCGGAGATCTCGAGCACCTCAGACTCCCAGATAAGCGTCGACGACGGCGGGATTGGCGAAAACCTCGTCCGGGCTGCCGTCGGCGATGACCTCGCCGAGTTGCAGCACGAGCATCCGCGAACAGATCCCGCGCAAGAAGTCGATCTTGTGGTCGACCACGAGAATGGTGACTCCGTCCGCAGCGAAGGACTTGATCAGATTCGCCAGCGCCGACGTCTCGACCTGGTTCAGCCCGGCCGACGGCTCGTCCATGGCCAGGTACTTCGGCTTCGCGGCGATGGCTCGGGCTATTTCGAGATGGCGATTCTGACCGTATGCAAGTCCTTCCGCGGAACGGTTCGCGAGGTGTCCGAGTCCCACTCGGTCGAGAGCCGCCTTCGCGTTGTCGATGCGCGCCCGTTCGGAGCGCCACATGAACGGACGGGACAGGAACGAGCCGAGCAGACCGATACCGCGGCGATCGCTCGCTGAGAGCATCACGTTCTCGATACACGACAGCTCGGTGAACACCTGTGGAGTCTGGAAGGTGCGGAGGAAACCCGCGCGGCGCGGGCGCGCCGGACGGTTCAGCGGAATCGCTGTGCCGTCGATGTCGAGCGACCCGGACGATCGCGTAAGACCGCCGATCGCGTTCAGCAGGGTGCTCTTGCCGGAGCCGTTAGGCCCGACGATCCCGAGCACCTCCCCTTCCCGAAGTTCGAACGACACCTTTTTGACTGCGTACACACCCCCGTAGTGGACGCTGATGTCAGCGGCTCTTAGCACGTCGGATCAACCCCTTCGCGGCCTTGCCGACCGTGCCGACGATGCCGTCCGGCAGAACGATGATCGTTATCAGGAGTAGGAATGAGTAGATGACCGTCTCGTAGCTCTGCACCGAGCGAAGCCATTCGGGCAACCAGGTGAAGAACATGGCCCCGACGACGGGCCCCCAGATCGAGCGCAGTCCGCCGAGCAACACCATGAGATACAGGTCGATCGCGAGCCCGACACCGAAACCGTCGGGTGTGATCGCGCCGATTGAGTGCGCCTCGATCGAGCCGGCGATTCCGGCCAGCGCGCATCCGAAGGCGAACAGCATGATGGTGATCCGGTAGATCGGCACACCACTGGCCTGCGCGACCAGCGGAACCTGCTTGGTCGCTATCGCGTTGCGCCGCATCGGTGACCGCTCGACCAACATGCTCACGAGCAGGACGAGGACAATCACCACGAGAACGAACCAGAACTGGTCTTGTGCGGTCAGGTAGACGCGACTGCCGACCTGCATCGGCACGATCCCGGACACCGCGCCTGACTCGTCACCGGCGAGGAACTTCCAGTTCGCGAAAGCCAGTCCCATCAGCTCGGCGACGGCAAGCGCGCCGACAGCGAAGTACAGGTGCTTCGCGCGTCGCAGGATCAGCCCCACGACGATCGCGACCACGAACGAGACGACGATCGCGCCGACGAATCCGGTGAGGAAGCCGTGCGCGTCGCCGATCTTCGCAGACGTGTACGCACCGAGGCCCATGAACGCCGCTTGCGAGAACGCGAAGAGGCCTCCGAGCGAATAGGCGAAGTAGAGCCCGATCGCGGCGATCGCATAGGTGAATGCTGTGACCATGACACCGAGCCGGTAGCTGTCGGTGCTGAACGCGGCACCGAAAATGGCCATCAGGACGATGAACACGACCACCTGCAGGTACAGGTGCCGGCGATAGACCGGCGGGCCGTACTCGGGAAGCCTGCTGCGCAGCCACTTCAAGGCCGGCCGCTCGCCTCCGCCGCTCTTCCTCGCCTCCGGTGCGCCCGGACGGGGGCTCTCCTTCGATGCGGTGATGCCCGATTCAGAGACGGCCACTGAGTTCTCCCTTGAAGAGACCCTCGGGTCGCAGCGCGATCACGAGCAGTATGGCGATGAACGGGAACGCCTCGCGGACACTGCTCGAGAGGTAGCCGCCGCCCCACTGTTCGACCAGGCCGAGCACGACCGACCCGAGGACCACCCCGGTCAGCCGCCCGAACCCGCCGATGATCGCCGCGCCGAACGCGAAGAGCATGGGCGTGAAGCCCATGTCCGGAGTCAGCGCGGTGGCCGGCGCCAGCAGAACGCCCGCCACACCGGCGATAGCACTCGACAGCGCGAAGGTGATCAGTGAAAGACGGTTCACCGCGATGCCTTGCAGCCGCGCGGTGTCCCGGTCGGCCGCCAGAGCCCGCACCTGCCTGCCAAAGCTCGTGCGGGTGAACAGCAGGCCGAGCAGCGCCACGCCACCGATCGTCAGTCCGATGATCAGCAGTGAGTGGTTGAAGACCGGCGCGCCCAGGATCTTGGTAGTACCGAAGCCCACCGGGCTGGCGAGGCTGCGCAGCTGGGGACCCTGCCAGAGGACGATGATGCCCTCGATGGCAAATCCACCGGCCAGTGTCGAGAGCAGCACCGTGTCCGGCGATCGATTTCGCAGCGGCGCATACGCGAGCCGCTCGAGCACCACGCCCACCAGCCCCATAGCCACGATCACGACGAGGTAACCGACGCCGAGCGGCAGGTTGAGATCCTTGGTCGCCCAGAAGCCGATGTAGCCACCGAGCGCAACGAGGCCGAATTGCGCCGCGTTGACCACCCCTGTGGCCTTGTACATGATCAGGATGCCCAGCGACACCAGGGTGTAGATCGCACCCAGCGAGAGCCCGCTGAATGTCAGCGCGACGAATTTCTCCACCCGGCCTCCTCCGTGTTGCGTTGGACGTGTGATCCACCGGGCTTCAGTCGATCACACGGCGGCCCCACCCCAAGCGCTGGCGCTCGCCCGGTCTGGCGAGCGCCAGCGGATCGGTCAGGGTTGGATCGCTCCGTGGCCTTGGAGATCGGTC
>JAOPVG010000485.1 GCA_025966255.1 Jatrophihabitans sp. | reverse complement strand
GCGCGTAGAGCTGCGGGTGGTGCTCGCGCATCCACGCATACTGCTGCGCCGACGAGCAGGCGAAGACAAGCTCGGGATAGTCGTCGGCGAGCGCGACGACGTTGGAGAACGTACGCGAACATTTGCGGACGGTCTCGCGCAGCGGCCACAGCCAGGCCGAGTCGATGTGCGCGTGGCCGACCGCAGTGATCCGGTGCGCACTCGGCACCGCGGGCGAGGCGAGCACACCCGCCAGGCGGGCCCGCGCGGCCGCTGCTCCCCCAGCGATGTCGGCGACGTCGAGCTCGTCGATCATCACCTCCAGGGCTCGGCGGATCTCGTGGCGGCGCGGATCGGTCTCGGCCAGCTCTTCGGCGAGTTGGTGCAGCACCTGGACGTCGAGGACGAGCGCGAACACGTCCTCGTCCAGCACCGCGAGCTCGGCTCGCTCCAGTCGGTAGAGATGGGTGTCCGGGGCGGTGTCGGGATCGCCGAGCGGCGACACCGAGCCGTCGAAGCGCGGGTTTGCCGCCGCCTCGACGAAGATCTCGACGGCCTCACCACCGTCAGCTTCACGGGCGATCGGGACGTAGGGGGTGCGGGGTTCTACGCCCTTGATCGGCACGCCGTCCGCCGTGTACGCGAGGCCCTCCGACCGGAACCCCGGCCCGCCCGGACCGAAGCCGAGATCGACAAGCAGCTCGACGCGGCCGCCGCGCATCCGCTCCGGCACCGTGCCGGTGAAGCGGAACCACGACGTGCCCCACGCGCGGCCCCAGGATTGCCCGACCGTGAACGGCGCGTAGTCCAGCGCGATGGCGTCGGTGGCCGGGATGGGCTCACCCGGAAGGTGGGCCGCCGTGACCGATACCGCTTCGGTGTCGCGGTACATCGCGGGTCGCAGTCGCTGCTCGAGCGTCCGCTCGATGCGCTGGGTCAGGCTCGATAAGGACCGGTGCATTGGCGCATCTCCAACTCGGATTGGTGGTCAGCGGGCGGCAGCGTCAGGAGCATGCCCCGACGCCGGTCAGACATGAAGCGTCGTCGCTGTCGACTGCGTGGAGCTGCGGGCGGCCACCAGGTCGTGGGCGACGACGCCGGCCCCGACGACGCACACGAGGTCACCGAGCCCGGCCAGCGCAACACGCGCGGTGGCGGCGGCGGGCGGCATGGCCTCGCTGGCGACGAGCGCCCGGATCGGGTCGAGCAGCATCCCGCCGGCGCGGGTGACCCCGCCGCCGAGCACGACGAGCTCAGGCTCGAACACGTTGACGAGGTCGGTGACGGCCGCGCCCAGCAGGTCGATCGTCTCGTCCCACAGCTCGACCGCAAGCGCGTCGCCCGCTGCGGCCGCGGTGGAGACGTGCGCCGCTGTGACCGTCGGCAGCGCGGCCAGCGACGACGGGGCGCCGCCGTCCAGCGCCTCTCGGGCCCGTTGCGCGATCGAGGTGCCGGAGGCGTAGGCCTCGATGCACCCGTGGCGGCCGCAGCTGCACAGCCGACCGCCGCGGCGGACCGTCAGATGCCCGAACTCGCCGCCGTTGCCGGCCGAGCCGAGATGCAGCGTGCCGTCGACGACGGCGCCACCGCCGATGCCGGTCGAGACGGTGAGGTAGAGCATCGTGGACGTGCCCCGGCCGACGCCGAAGCGGTACTCGGCGATGGCCGCCGCGGTCGCGTCGTTCTGCAGGGCGAAAGGAACGCCGAATGCCTTTGCCGCAAGCGGACCGATCGGAACGTCGAACCAGCCGGGCAGATGCGGCGGGGACACCAGCACCCCCGATGCCGGGTCCAGCGGACCGCCGCACGAGATCCCCACGGCCACGATGTCGTCGAGACCGGCGTCGTCGATCGACCGGTGCGCCATCTCGAACAGCCGGGCGACGACCACCTGCCAGCCCTCATCGCGACGGGTGGGCTCGACGAGTACGCCGTGCGTAGCGCCGTCGGGCGTCACGACGGCGACGGCGAGCTTCGTGCCGCCGATGTCGAGGGCGAGGACGGGCTGGTCGCCCGCCTGCTCCAGCGGGATCTGCGTGCCGGCGCTCATGCCGATCCTCCCGATGTGCAACGCCCGAGTTGCGAGCCAATGACTTCTCGCGAGATAGATCGCCTGAGGCCGCCCAACTCGTCGCCTCCTGCTCTCGTTGTGGGATCAATCCAGGCGGAGTCTAGGAGCCGGCCGGATCGGGCGACATCGATGCCACATCCGGCCGGTTCAGATGCGACGATTCGGTCAGGCGTCCACGCCGCCATAGCGGACCGGGTCGGCCAGGATCCGCGCGATCACCGACTCGGCCGCGCCCCGCACCGCCGCCTCAGCGCCGAGCGGTGAGACGTGCACTGCGGTCGGCGTCCACCGGCGACTCAGCACGCGGCGATCCAGCTCACCGGCGATCGGTTCGGCGAGCCACGCACCCAGCCGGGCGTACAGACCGCCCAGCACCACGGCCGGGACATCCACGACGTTCACCACCCCGGCCAGCGCGACCCCGATCGCGACGCCGGCGTCGTGGAGCGTCGAGCGCGTTCGCCGATCCCCGGCCTCGGCGCGGGCCAGCAATTCGCCGACCGCCCCGTTCGGGTTTCCCGTGGCCGTCGATCCGCCGTCGGCCGGCCACGCGATGCGCGCCCCGCGCAGGAGTGCCTCCTGCCCGGCCACCTGCTCCAGGCAGCCGGTGGCCCCGCAGTGGCAGCGCGGTCCCCGGGGGTCGACGACCACGTGGCCGATCTCGCCGGCGTAGCCCCGGACGCCGCGGAAGAGCTCGCCGT
>JAOPVG010000482.1 GCA_025966255.1 Jatrophihabitans sp. | reverse complement strand
ACCACGTCACCGATAACGTCATTCGACGTCAGCATGCTCTGAAGATAGGCCGCGTGGCTCAGGATCGCGACCGTCCGGGCGACCGAGTCACGCAGGTCTGCTGAACAGCGCGCACTGCCCGCGGCGTAAGCGTGCTTCAGGAGAGGTCGACTGTGACGATCGAGGTGATGACTCCCTGGGCGATCACGCGCCTCGGGTATGTGCGCTCGCACTGTTGACCCGGACCCGCAATGCACACCTCGGCGAGGTCAACGCACAAGGCGAGCGGAGCGTCAGCGAGCGCTGCCGCCCGGTCGGACGCTAACTCCGACAGCGGCATGTCCGGTTACCCGGGCGACATCACCGCGGATACTTGCGCGATGGCCGAACTGATCTACTCCGCGATCACCTCATTGGACGGATACGTCGAGGATGAGGACGGACACTTCGACTGGGCAGCCCCGGACGATGAAGTCCTCGGCTTCCTCAACGACCTTGAACGTCCAATCGGCACGTATCTCTACGGGCGCCGGATGTACGAGACAATGGTCTACTGGGAAACAGCGGACCTCGTCCTGGACGGGTCGCCCTTCGCCCGGGACTGGATGCAGCTATGGCGAGCGGCCGACAAGATCGTCTACTCCCGCTCACTGCAAGCAGTGTCGAGTGCGAGAACGGGCATCGAACGCGACTTCGATCCGAACGCAATCCGGGCGATGAAACGCTCTCTTGAACGTGACGTCACGATCGGTGGCCCGGCTCTGGCCGCTCAGGCCCTCCGCGCTGGTCTGGTCGACCGATGCCAACTGTTCCTGACGCCCGTCCTCATCGGCGGTGGTAAGCCGGCACTGCCCATGAATGTTCGACTTGATCTGGATCTCGTCACCGAGCGTCGGTTCGGCAACGGCGTCGTGTTCCTCGACTACCGCGTGAGCTGAACGTCGAAACGAGCGTGCTGCCGCCGCCAGCTGGTCCGGCCCTCCTCCTGTGAGGAAACGGCTCGGGCCTGGTGGCGTTCACCGAGCTCACGCTCCGCCTCTGACAGCACACCCCTCGCGCCTTACCCGGCGCTCCGCTGCGGTCTCATCGACCAACGCGACAACGCCTCCGCAGCCAACAGACTCCCGCTGAGATTCCGATCGATCCCGCAGTCCAAGATCATCCCCAACCGCAGGAGGATTCCTGGGCTAAGGAACCTCTTAGCCCACCTCTTGGGCCGGGAAAGGGCGCGCATGGCGACGGTTTCGATCCCCGAGACGAAATGCCCGGCACGGAACAGCGTGGGCGTTCATTAGACCGTTACCGAGTTCTCGTTGTGGCGAGGTTCACCTGCGCGCTAAGTTGCGGACACCTCGCGGCAGCCCGCCCGAAGGAGCGTCATCGTCGAATCAGCGATCCGACATAGGGGAGTCACGTGCCAGTAAGCGGAGTACGACGACTAGGGGTTGTCCTGACCGCCAGCGCGGTGGCGGTCACCATGGCCGCGTGTTCGAGTTCGAGCAAGAACTCGAACACCGGGTCCACATCGACAGGCTCGAAGTCCAGCAGCGCTCCCGGTAGCTGGGCGACGGCGCAGTCGGCTCAGGCCGGCGGCGGTATGGCTGCCCTGGTGGCGGCGGCACAGAAGGAAGGCACGCTGAATCTCATCGCCGTCCCGCGCACCTGGGCCGGCTACGGCGCGATCATCGACGCATTCACGGCCAAATACAAGATCAAGATCAACAGTGAGAATCCGGGCGGCTCCAGCGGCGACGAGATCAACGCGTTGAAGTCCACCAAGGGACAGGCCAGCGCTCCCGATGTGCTCGACGTCGGCAACTCCTATGCGCTGTCCGGCTCGCACGAGGGTGACTTCGCGCCGTACAAGGTCGCCACGTGGGCCGACATCCCGGACGCGCAGAAGGACGCCGGCGGGCTCTGGTACAGCGACTACGGGGGCTACGTCTCGATCGGCTGCAACGCGGCTAAGGTCGGCGGCACCTGCCCGAAGACCATCAAGGAGTTGGACAACCCGAAGTACAAGGGACTCGTGGCCCTTAACGGTGACCCGACCAGCGCCAACGCTGCCTTCGAGGCGGTCTGGGCGGCTGCGCTCGCCAACGGCGGGTCGGCCGACAACATCCAGCCCGGTATCGATTTCTTCAAGAAGCTGAACTCCGAAGGGATCTTCAACAAGACGAAGGTCACCCCGGCGACGGTGCAGTCCGGTGCGACGCCGATCGTCATGGACTGGGACTACCTCAACGTCGGTAACGCAGCGGCGCTGAAGAAGGCGGGCGTCAACTGGACCACGGTCGACCCAGCGGACGGCCTGGTCTCCGGCTACTACGCCCAGGCGGTCAGCATCAACGCCGCCCACCCCGCCGTCGCCCGGCTGTGGGAAGAGTTCCTGTACAGCCAGGATGCCAACGCCGGTCAGAACGGGTGGCTGCGCGGCGCGGCGCGGCCGATCGAGCTGGTAGCGATGCAGAAGGCCGGCACGGCGGACAAGGCGGCTCTCGCGGCCGTCCCGCAGGTCACTGACGCCAACCCGTTCAACCCGACGCAGGCGCAGGTGACGGCTGCCAAGGCCCTGGTCACCCAGAAGTGGGCAGCAGCGGTCTCGTAGTGACTGACGCCGCCGAATCCACATCGCCGGTGACCGACGGCGACGTGATGCCGACTGCGAGCGGGGCCGGGTCGTCCCGGCCCCGCCGCATCCGGTTCACGTGGCTGGGCCTGGCGCCCTTCTTCGTCTACGTCACGTTGGTCTTTCTCGTACCGATCGGGTTCATCCTGTTCGACGCGTTCCGCAAGACCACGCAGGGCGCGTCGCATCGCGATCCGGTCACCCAGCAGTTCGTGCATTCGAGTCAGACGTCCTTCACCGGCGCGAATATCTCGGAGTCGTTGAAGGGCGCCTACCGGACGTCACTGATCACCAGCGTCAAGCTGTCGGCCGTCGTCGCCGTGATCGGTGCCGTTATCGGGGTGTGGCTTGCGTACGCCGTGGTCAACAGCAAGAGCAATGTGCTGCGCCAGGTCGTCACCGCGGCGGCCGCCGTCACCGCGAATTTCGGCGGCATCCCACTGGCGTTCCTGTTCATCGCCACGTTGGACGCGAACTCCGGTGTGGCCACGAAGTTCCTGCGTGATCACTTCCATTTCAATATCAACGACAGCCTGCATCTGCAGCTCGCGCAGCTGTCCGGTCTGTCGCTGGTGTACCTCTACTTCCTGGTCCCCCTGATGGTGTTGGTGATGACGCCGGCGCTCGAGGGGCTCAAGCCGCAGTGGGGCGAGGCGGCCGAGAA
>JAOPVG010000480.1 GCA_025966255.1 Jatrophihabitans sp. | reverse complement strand
AAGTTCGGATTGCCGGTGTTCAGGAGGGCCTGCCGCACCGACTCGAAAAGGCCGACCCCGACAACGAGGACGATGATCCAGCCGAAACGTCGCAGGCGGCGGCGCGAGTTCGGTGCCGGTCGTTGCGACACCAGCCATGAGTGCGTTGCGGCCATCATCTCCCCCAACGGGCCGTGATCGGTCTCGCTCGCTAGCGTCTCCGCGCGGCACCCAAGCAACACTGGCCACCCAGGGCCAAATCGGTCGGGCCGTTGACCCTGAGGGGCCGAAACGCAGTCCGGCACGGCTGATCGCTCACCGGAGTGGAGCCCAGCAGACGGGGAGCTCGGCCGGCTTGCGGAAGATGTGGCCGGTCGGTTGGACGGGTCGTTCGAGGCGCAGGCCGGGCAGCTCGCGCAGGGTGAGGATCACCGCCAGGCGTGCTTCGAGGCGCGCGAGTTCGGCGGCGACGCATACGTGCGGCCCCTGGGCGAAGGACAGTTGCGCGCGCAGATTCGTCCGGTGCAGGTCGTAGCGGTCCGGATCCGGAAACACGGCCGGGTCGCGATTGGCGGCGGTGATCGACACCCGCACCAG
Organism: Jatrophihabitans sp.; assembly: GCA_025966255.1. GTDB lineage: Bacteria > Actinomycetota > Actinomycetes > Mycobacteriales > Jatrophihabitantaceae > Jatrophihabitans. The sequence goes on along the minus strand of JAOPVG010000480.1, from coordinate 3,970 downwards.
ATCGCGGGCGCGGATCTGGGCACCGGCCAACACGACGTCGCGAGTCGCGTAACGGTCGACGGCGGCCGCGGCCGGCTCCAGGCGCAGCGACTCCTCGACGACGACCTCGGCCAGCGCGGGATCCGCGCGCATCGCCTCCAGCGCACCCGGGTTCTGCAGCAGGTGCAGCAGCGCGTTCGAGATCATGCCTTCGGTGGTCTCGATGCCGCCGAACATCATGACGGCCGCGTTGGCGATGATGTCGGCCTCGTCGAGGTCGCGCGTCGCCTCGCGGAGAACGGAGTCCTGCGTCGAGCGCAGACCGGCCCGGATATGGGCGGCCAGCGCGGCCATCGCCGCGGTCGCCTCGGGCGGAACTGCGGACCCGGTCGTCATCGTCGAAACCGCGCCGACGATGTGCCCGTACCAGTCCAGCACCATGCCGGCATCGACCTGCTCCAGGCCCAGCGCACTGGTAACAACAGCGACCGACAAGGGCCCGGCGAGCGACCGACGCAGGTCGGCGTGGCCGTCAGCCCGGATCCGCGCGAGAAGACCGTGGACGAGCGCGGTGATCTCGTCCTCGAACCGCTCGGCGACCCGACGCGGACGGAACGGACCGACGAATGGTGTCCGGTGTCGGCGGTGCGGCGCACCGTCGAGCGACAGCATGCTCGGGCCGGTCAGCCGGGCAGTCGAAAAGTTGGGATCGTCGACGGTGAAGGTCACGTCGTCGCGCATGACTTGCCCGGTCAGGTCGTGACCGGTGACCAGCCACCCGCCGACCTCCGGCACCCACGCCACCGGGGAGAGAGTCCGCAGCTGAGCCAGTACGTGCGCGGCGTCAGGGCCGGCGAGGTCCGCGATCTCGACACGCGCCGCATCGATCGGTTCGCGCGGCTGCACCGGCCCAGGCTAACCCGGTTGCATGCCGCCCAGGGCCGCCGTTGTGTCCCCGCTGCGCAACGACTGCCATTGCTCGTTACCGCTGGCCGGAACCCGACTGGTTCTGCTAGCCGGGAGGGCAAATCGCCGCTGGCGCCGATGCAAGCGGGCCGCATCAGCCGGAATCCTTGACGTGTCACCACGACTCACGGCGAGGAAAATCAGATGGCGGATGTACTTACCGGTAACTATCGACTTGGCTTCCGACCATGACCGGCGTCGTGGCCCTTGATGCGTGGCGTCAGGACCGCAGGAGCGACCGGCTCAGGGACGACCTGGTCGAGCAGATCGAAGAGATGAAGCGACAGCTCACCCACCTGTCCGACCAGTCCGACAAGTCGGCCTCGAGGGTCTGCACGAAGTCGGGTCGCTTCGTCGCAGCGAGACAGTTCATCGACACCGGCTTCCGGGCGATGGAGTACGCGCTGCAGGAGCTGGAGGACTGACGTTCCGGCGTCAGCCCGGCGCGTCGGTTGGTGTCATCGGCGGTGCGGTGTCGGTCAGGTCGGCGGTGCGCTTGCTCCAGGTGCGGGCATTGCGGGCCACCTCCCCCAGTTCGGTGCGCTGACCGTCCCCCCACAGCCGTGGCCACCCGCGGGCGACGCTCAGGCACTCGGCCGCACCGAGCAGCGCACTCGCCACGTTGCGCCGTCGCCAGTCGGGCTGGACGTAGAGCTGGTCGCTGCGGCCGGTGGCCGGATGCCACCGCACCGCGCCGAGCTGATCGGAGCTGTCCAATGCGATGTTCGACAGGTCGGCTTCGCTGACCAGTGACCCAGGCGCCTGGCCGGCGCCGGTGAACGCGAGGAGATTGGTCGCAGGAGGCGTGGCGGTCGATTCCCGCACCTCGGCGAACCAGATCGGCGGCGCTTTCGGCGCGAAGCGACGCGACGGTTGCAGCGATACGACCTGGCCCGCCTCGTCGAGCTCCGCGACGCACAGGGCGCTGTCGCCGATCTGGGTGATCGCCATCTGCTCGGTCAGCTCGACCCGAGTGCCGTCGGGGTAGGCATGTGACTCGACCACGACCAGCCGGGCGACGCGGCCGCCAGCTTCGAGTACGGCGCACTGCCACCAGCAGCCGGCGGCGAGGCGCGCGGGCTCGGCGGCGTCAGGCATTCCGCCCGCGCGGACGGCGGTGGCGTCCGACGAACGTCGCGCCGGCGCCGGCGAGCAGCAGACCACCGGCGATCTCGACCAATGCCGCGGTGGGCGTGCCGGTGTCGGCGGTGCCTGCGTTGGTGTCGATGTTGCCAGAACTGCTTGCGGCGCTGCTGGTGGGAGCGGCGGCGACCGTAATGCGAACCGTGGCGGTATCGGTACCGGACGCCGTACCGACGGTGTAGGTGAATGCGTCGGTACCGGAGAAGCCGTCGGCCGGGGTGTACACGACCGCGGTCCCGTCGATCGTCGCCGTGCCGTGCTTGGGGTGGCCGACCGACTTCAGCGACAGCGTTCCGCCGCCGTTGGCCGCGTCGTTGCCGAGAACCTGGACGGTGACCGGGTCACCAGCCTTCGTCGAGGCCGCGTCGTCCTTCGCGGTCGGCGGGTCTCCGAGGACGGTGAGCGACACGTTGGCCGCCGAGCTCCCGTTGCCGGTCGTCAGCGTGTAGCTGAACGGATCGGCGCCGACGTAGCCGGCGTTGGGCGTGTACGCGAGGTGGAACGGCCCCGTCACCGTCGTGGCCGCGGCGGCAAGGTGCAGCGGGACGGCGTCCGGCTCGACCGTCACGGTGCCGTGTGCGGGTTGCACGACGTCGACCGAGGTCGGCGGTGCGCCGTGGGTGTCATCGTTGGAGTACACGTCGAGGTTGCTGGTCCGGCGGTTTCTGACTGTGTACGAGTCGTCCACGGCCTCCGGCAACGGGCCGGTGTCGGTGAAGGTCGCGTTCTGAGACGGCGGGCAGGTCTCGATGTCAGGAAAGTTGGGATCCGCTTGGACTAGGCATGGTCCGAAGGTGATCGACTGGGTGTCAGCGACCAGGCCGGCCGGGGCGCCGGTCTGCGTGAACGTCACGGTGTCACCTGCTTGCACCTGGTAGCCGCTGAAGACGAAGTCGCAAGCGGACTGCGTCGTACCCGGCGGAGTGCCCGGGAGGATCGCAGTCGTACACGTCGTCGGTCCCACGGGAGCATCCGGCCCGGTCTCGACGGCCGTGATGGTGGATCCCGCGGTGGTCAGGCCGGGGGTGACATAGGAGCCGTCCTTGAGCTGGACCCCGCGGTAGATCTTCCGGGTGCCGTAGTTGGGTCCCACGGCTGCGACCTTGACCCGTGCGTTCTTCTTCGGCACCGAGGTGGCGGGCGTGGCACTGGTCGGAGTAACGCTGGTCGGCGCATCGCTCGTCGGCGCATCGCTCGTCGGCGAATCGTCGGACGGGGCGTCGCTCGATGGCGCGTCGCCGGACGGCGTCGTGGTGGACGGCGCGGCGCTCGTCGACGTCGGGCTCGACGGCGAAGCGGCGGGCAGTGCCGCGGAGGAGCCCGGGTCGGCAGGCGCAGTCGTCGTGCCGATCTCGGTGGTGTCGGCATGGGCGAGCGGCATGACTGCGAACACCGCCACGACTCCAGCCGCGCCGGCTCCGACGAGGCGTTTGGTGGGAAGTCGGGACGCGGCAGCGCGACGATGACGTGCAGGCATGGGGTTCCTCCCTGGCGCCGCGCGGGGGCCGCGGCCGAGCCTGCTGATCTTGACCCGATGTTCATTCCGCGTCAAGTCGCCCCGCGACCGCGGCCAGCCACGATCCGGCCAGTCGTGGATGCGACGCCCAACCTCATTCAAATGCATGAAGCGCCAACGGGCATTACCTATCTACCTTTGCCCTGGTTGGGACGGCGAAACACCACACGTCGAAATCGGGGGTTCGCGTAGCGTGAATATCAAATCGAGTCGTGTGTCCAGACGCTCTTTGGTGGTCGTCGCGGTTGCTGTGGCGGTTTCGTTCCTCACTCCGCCCGGCCCGGCTCCCGGCGCGACCGCGCCGGTCGTGGTTGTCGCGGCGGGCGACATCGCCTGTGCGCCCGGGACTGCGAGCACCGCAACAAC
>JAOPVG010000475.1 GCA_025966255.1 Jatrophihabitans sp. | reverse complement strand
AGCACGCCGACCTTCGCGCCGTCGGCGGCGAGCCGATGCGCCACCGCGGCGCCGATGCCCTGCGCGGCCCCGGTGACCAGTGCGACGCGGTCCTGAACTCCTGGCATGGGTGCGTTCCTCTCAGTTGCTTCGGTTGCTTAGGAGACGGCGGACACCGGCGAGCCAGCGGTCCGGATCGGACGCCTTCTGTGCCCAGAACGTACCGACCTGCGGATGCGGCAGGATCAGGAACCGCTCCTCGGCGAGTCCGGCGATGACGGCGTCGGCCACCTGCTCGGTGCTGATGATCTCGCCGGACGCCGCGACCGCCTGCGCGCCCGGCTCCCCCGCCGCGAGCGGATCCATGAGCAGCGGAGTGGCCACCCCCATCGGACACAGGACGCTCACGCCGATCCCCTGCGAGCCGTAGGTGACCGACAGCCACTCGGCGAGCGCGACCGCGCCGTGCTTGGTGACCGTGTAGGGCGCGTCGCCCGGGGAGGTGAGCAGACCGGCCGCCGAGGCGGTCTGCAGCAGGTAGCCGCGACCGCGCTCCAGCATCGGCGGGATCACCGCCCGGGCCGCGTACACCTGCGACATCAGGTTGACCTCGAACGCGCGATGCCACAGGTCGTTCGGATCGTCGAGGCCGACCCCGGTGGCCATGCCCGCGTTGGAGCAGAACAGGTCGATGCGGCCGACGCGGGCCAGCGTCCGGTCGACCAGACCGTTGACCGCCGCGGGATCGGTGACATCGACACACTCGGCCACGCCGTCGATCTCGTCAGCGACAGCCTGCGCGCCGGCGAGGTCGAGGTCGACCACGACCACGTTCGCCGCGCCGTCGGCACTGAACCGGCGGGCGAGCGCGGCGCCGATGCCGCTGGCGCCCCCGGTGACGACGACGATCGCGTCCTTGACGTCCATCGATCAGGCCTCCGGTCCGAGGTTGCGCAGCAGGTCGAGCGTGGCCGGTCCGTCCGGCGTGGGCATGAGGGCGAGCACGGGTGTCCTGACGCCGGCGTCGACGTAGGCCTGCACCTGCTCGCGGCACGATTGGGGGCTGCCGTGCAGCACGAGATCGTCGACCACGTCGTCGGGAACCGCCGCGGCGGCGCCGGCGCGGTCGCCGGCCGCCCACGCGTCCTGCATCGGCTTGAGCTGCTCGCCGCGGCCGAGCCAGTCGTGGAACGCGGCATAGGCCGGGACCGTCAGGTACGTCGAAATCAGCATCCGACCGAGGTTGCGGGCGAACTCGGCGTCCTCGGTCGGGCAGACGAAGATCCGGGCCACGATCTCGGCGTCGGCGTTATCGACCGCTTCGACGCACTGCCCGACGTCGTAGGAGGCGAGCCAGTTGAGGATCGCGCCGTCGGCCTCGGTACCGGCCAGGCGCAGCATCTGCGGACGCAGGGCCGCCAACACGATCATCGGCGGCGCCGCGGGGGCCTGCTCGAGCTTGAAGCGCTTGATCGTGAAGGTGTCGAACTCGCCGTCGACCCGCTGCCCGGCGAGCGCTGCCTTGGTTGTGCGTAGGACGTCGCGGGTGCGTCGGTACGGCTGCTCGAACGGGATGCCGTTCCAGTTGCCGACGATCACCGGACTCGACGCGCCCAGGCCGAGGACGAACCGACCGGGTGCGGCTGCTTCCATCGACGCCGCCGACATCGCGATCAGCGCCGGACCGCGGGTGTAGACAGGCACGATCGCGGTGCCCAGGCGCAGGGTGGGCTCCCAGGCGGCGGCCAGCGCGAGCGGCGTGAACGCGTCGGTGCCGTTGGTCTCGGCCGACCAGACGTCCGTGTAGCCAAGGCCGGGCAGCGCGCGAATTATGTCGGCGTGCTCGAGCAGCGGCACCCCGATCAGCGGGATGGTCAGGCCCCAACGACTCATGCTCCTCCTTCTGGTTCGGTGCGCTGTGTCCTTGTCGGTTCGCCCGTCACGGGCGGACTGCCAACGCGGCGAGCACGAAGTCGGCGATCTCCGCGGCGAGTTGGGCCGGCCGCTTGCGCCCGGTCGGCCGGTACCAGAGCGGCAATTCGTTGACGACTCCGAAGATCGTGAACGCCACGGTGTCGGCCGAGGCCGACCGCGCGAACTCCCCGTTGGCCTGGGCGTCCCGGACGAGGCGCCGCACGGTGTCGTGATAGCGGCGCCGCTCGCGCCGGTACTGCTCGGTGCGCTCGTCGCCGAGCTTGTGCATCTCGCGCCAGAACACCAGAGCTGGCCGGGCGCTGGCCGCGGTGGAGGCGACGAGGTCGGTGATCAATTCGCGCAGGGTCTCCGCCGGTGGCGCGCCGCGCGCGACGATCTCGTCCATCGCGGCGAGCTGCCGGGTGATGAGGTCGCCGTACACCTCGTACAGCAGCGCTTCCTTGCTGGCGAAGTGGTGGTAGAAACCGCCCTTGGCCACCCCGGCCGCAGCGACGACCTGCGCGACGCTCGTGCCGTCGTAGCCCTGCTGGGCAAAAAGCTCGACCGCGGCATCGAGGACGCGGGCCCGCACTGACCCATCGGCGGTGGGCGGCCCGGGATCTCCACCGCTCGCTTCGCTCGGGGGGATCTCCCGGACCACACCTCGCCCTCCGCTCGGGCCGCGTGGCGGCGGCGGGCCCTTCGCGCGAGCGCTCATCGCGCTGCCGGTACCTTCCGCAATTCCTCGCGCGCGAGCGAGCGCAGGTGCACCTCGTCCGGACCGTCGGCCAGGTGCAGGGTGCGCAGCTGGGCCCATGCCTCGGCGAGCGGGGTATCGCCGGAGACCCCGGCCGCGCCATGGACCTGCACAGCGCGGTCGAGCACGTAGGACGCGGCGCGCGGGGCGGCCACCTTGATCGCGGCGATCTCGGTGCGCGCTTTACGGGCGCCGACGGTGTCGATGAGCCAGGCGGCGTTGAGCACGAGCAGCCGGGCCTGGTTGATGGCGAGACGTGATTCGGCGATCCACTCCTGCACGATGCCGTGCGACGCGATCGGCTGGCCGAA
>JAOPVG010000470.1 GCA_025966255.1 Jatrophihabitans sp. | reverse complement strand
CGACTGACTCTGATCGGTCGGCGCACGCTGAACGCGGAGCGCGGCGATGAAGATGCGGCTGAGCAGGAACCAGACCGCCAGCAGGACGAGGATCGCGGCGTCGTTGCCCGGCCAGGTCAGGCTGGTCTGGCCGGCCCGAAAGATGCCGACGCCTTCCACCGCCCAGAACGTGCCGAAGGAGGCGAGCAGCAGGCCAACCACGTACTTCAGCAGGTTCTCGGGAACCATCGACAACGGCCGGCGTGCGGCGACGGCGATCGCGAGGACGACGATGATCGCGGCGACCGCGCCGACGGCCGCGACCGGGACGTCGTGCGCGTTCAAGCCGAACGTGATGACGATGAAGACGACCTCCATACCTTCCAGGAATACGCCCTTGAACGACACCATGAACGAAAACATGTCCAGGCCCACTGCCGGCACGTCTGCGTCCTGCGCCGCGGCGACCTGCGCCCGGTAGATCTCGTCCTCATCGTGGACGGCTTTGCGGCCCGCGGAGCGCAGGATGGCCTTGCGCAGCCACTGCAGGCCGAAGATGAGAAGCAGGCCGCCGATTGCCAGCTGCAAGGCCGATTCCGGCAGCCAGGTGGTGAGCGCGTAGCCGGCGACCGAGGTCACGACGGCGAGTGCGACGAGGGCCGCGCCGGTGCCGGCCATCGCCGATTTCCAGCTGCGGGTGAGGCCCATCGCCATCACGATGGTGGTCGCCTCCACCATCTCCACGCAGCAGGCGACGAAGACCGCTATCAGCAAACCCCAGGTTGTCGCCGTCAAGAAACGCTCCTTCCACGAGCAGCACTCCGACCAGCGTCGCAACGCGCACCGGGCGTCGCATTGCAGCTATCGGGAATTGCCCCTGTGCGCTAGCGGTGCCGCCGGATCACGGGTGGCGTCGATGCCGATGCGGGCCCGTCGCGGAACCGTTGACTCATGAGCGTTGTAGGCATGGTCGGTCTCGGGTCGATGGGGGGCGGGATCGCCGCGCGCCTGCTCGACGCCGGCCACGAGGTACACGGCACGAACCGCACCGCAGCCCGGGCGCAGCCCCTGATCGAGCGCGGGTTGCAGTGGCACGACACGCCACGTGAGGTGGCCGACGCCTCCGACGTGGTCATCAGCATGGTTACTGCCGACACCGCCCTTTACGAGATCACCGGCGGCCCGGACGGCATCGTCGCCGGACTGTCGCCCGGCCAGGTCTACCTCGACATGAGCAGCGTCAGCCGGCAGGCGAGCGTCCTGGTTGCGCAGCGGGTCCGTTCGGCCGGCGCCCGGATGCTCGACGCCCCGGTCTCGGGCAGCGTCCCGCAGGTCGAACAAGGAACGCTCGCGATCATGGTCGGTGGCGACGAGGCGCCGTTTCGGCGGGTTGAGCCACTGTTGCGGCAGCTCGGCCAGACCGTCACCCGGGTCGGCGACAATGGTGCCGGCGTCCTGCTCAAGATCGCCATCAACATCAGCCTCGCCGTGCAGACGGTCGCATTCAGCGAAGGACTTCTGCTGGCCGAACGCGGCGGCATAGACCCACACGTGGCGGCCGAGGTCATGAGCAGCAGCCCGATCGGTTCGCCGATGCTCAAGGCCCGCGTCCCGCTTCTGCTCGACCTGCCGGACCGGGCCTGGTTCACCATCCGGCTGTTGCACAAGGACATCGGTCTCGCCCTCGACGAAGGACAGCGGGTAGGAGCCGCGCTGCCGTCCGCGGCGGCGGCCGCCGACGTGCTCGCCACGGCCCTCGAGCTGGGTTACGCCGAGCGAGACATCGCCGGCGGCCGCGAGGTTCTCGACAAGGTGAGCGGCGAGACGGCAGGGGCGGTAACCAGGCCTGGTTCGCGACCGTGACAACCCGAGCCGCCGCCCTGATCCACGGCGGGGTGATCCGTCGCAAGTCGGCTGCGGTGAGCTCCCGGGCCGAAACCGAACCAAGCTCCCAGGTCGCCCGTGAGGATGGGACTGACCCGCGGCGGTGGCGGGCGTTGGCGGTGAGCCAACTGGCCGCGTTCATCGTCCTGCTCGACGTCAGCATCGTGAACGTCGCGCTGCCCTCGATCGAGCACGGCCTGGCCATGCCACCGGCCACCGCGCAGTGGGTGGTGTCCGGCTACGCGTTGACCTTGGGGTTGACGTTGGTGCCCGCCGGCCGGCTCGGTGATGCCTTCGGCCGGCGGCGGATGTTCCTGATCGCGTTGGCCGCCTTTGTGGTGACGAGCTCGCTCACCGGTGCCGCGCCGAATCCCCAGCTGTTGATTGCCGCCCGGCTCCTGCAAGGGGTCGCCGGCGGCATGCTGATTCCGCAGAACTCCGGATTGATCCAACAGATGTTCCGGGGCGCCGAGCGAGGCCGCGCGTTCGGGATCCTTGGCGCCACCGTCGGCCTGGCCACCGCGGCCGGCCCGGTGATCGGTGGACTGATCCTGGGCACAGTCAGCGGCGCGGATGCCTGGCGCTGGGTGTTCTACGTGAACGTGCCCATCGGTTTGGTCGCGCTCGTAATGGCGGCTCGGCTGGTACCGGCCACGACCACCGCCGGTCGGCGCGGCGTGCACCTGGATCTGAT
>JAOPVG010000468.1 GCA_025966255.1 Jatrophihabitans sp. | reverse complement strand
ACCACCCGCGAAGTTGGTCGAATGGACTAGACCAATGAAATCGGGCATGGTTCACTTGGCGCGGTCAATGGTGTAGACAAATTCTGGCAGCGGCCCGCCTCCTGGGTTGCTTCGGGACCAGATCAGGGAGATCAACCGGTGACGATCGCCGAGGTGCAGGCGCCGCGCGAGCCCAAGTACTACACCGTCAAACGCCATCTCCTCGAGCGCATCGCGACGCTGCCGGCGGGTTCGGTGGTGCCGACGGAGCGCGAACTCGCAAGTGAGTTGTCGACGTCGCGCACCACGGTGCGCCAGGCGCTCGTCGAGCTCGTTGCCGAAGGTCGACTCGTCCGCCGCCAAGGCGCTGGGACCTTCATCGCCGATCCCAAGATCACCTGGCCCCTCCACCTGACGAGCTTCACCGAGCAGGCCGAGGCCAACGGTTTCGTCGCGTCGACCACCCTTTTGGCCGCCGAGCGCGTGCGGGCCGAGGGCGAGGTGGCCGCCCGCCTCGATCTCGCCGAGGGCGCTGGGGTGTTCCGCATCGAGCGTCTGCGGCTCGCCGACGACCGGCCGATGGCCGTCGAGACCTCGCACCTGTCCGCCGCGCGGTTCCCGCAACTGACCCGGCACATCCGGCGCCAGCAATCGCTGTACACCGTGCTGCGGGAGACCTACGGCGTCGTCCCGGTCCGGGCCGAGGAGCTGATCGCGACCGCCCCGGCATCGCCCCGCGAGGCCACGCTGCTCGGAACGGACCCAGGCTCGCCGATGCTCGTGCTCGGTCGGCACAGCCGTGCGGCGAGCGGGGAGCCGGTCGAGTGGGTGACGAGTTGGTACCGCGGTGACCGGGTCACCTTCATCGCCGACCTTTCGGCCCCGCGGCCATGACCGACGGTTCCACCAAGGCGACGCTGCTGCACAGCGGGCGCATCGTCACGCCGGGCGGCGTTCTCGACGACGGCTGGGTGACGATCGACGGATCGCGGATCACTGGGGTCGGAGGCCGATCGGACACGCCGCGCAACCCGGCGCACGCCGTCGACCTCGGCGGCCGCTGGCTGCTGCCTGGCTTCGTCGACCTGCACATGCACGGCGGCGGTGGTAACGACGTCACGGCCTCGCCCGACGCGATGGCGGCCGCAGTCGCGTTCCATCGTCGTCACGGCACAACCCGCACGCTTGTCTCCCTCGTTGCGGCGCCACTCGCCGACCTGGAGCGCCAGCTCGGCTGGATCGCTGATCTCGCGACGGCCGACGAGCAGGTGGTGGGCGCGCACCTGGAAGGGCCGTTCCTCGCCGAGGCCCGCTGCGGGGCGCAGAACCCCCAGTACCTGCGGCATCCGGAGCCGGGGGAGTTCGCGCGACTGGCGGCGGCCGCGCGCGGAAGGCTGCGCTCGGTGACCCTCGCGCCCGAGCTGCCCGGGGCGCTCGACCTCGTCCTCGACGTGCTGGCCGCGGGCGCGGTTGCCGCCATCGGCCACACCGACGCCACCTACGCCCAGGCCCAGGCGGCGATCGCCCGCGGGGCAACCCTGGCCACCCACCTGTTCAACGGGATGCGGCCCATGCACCACCGCGAGCCCGGCGTCGTCGGGGCCGCGCTCGCCGCTGATCTGGCCTGCGAGGTGATCAACGACGGAATCCACGTGCATCCGGCCATCACGACGATGGTCGCCCGGTCGCCCGGCCGGCTGGTGCTCGTCACGGATGCGATCGATGCGGCCGGGATGGGTGATGGCGACGTCCAATTGGGCGGCCAGCCCGTCGTGGTGCGTGATGGACAGGCGCGCCTCGCCGATTCCGGCTCGCTCGCCGGCAGCACGCTCACCATGGACGCGGCCGTGCGCCGAGCCGTGCTCGAGAGCGGGCTCTCGATCGGGGCGGCGTCCGCCGCAGCGTCGGCCAACCCGGCGCGGGTGCTCGGCCAGGGCGCGAAATTCGGGGCGATCGCGCTGGGTCTCGACGCTGATCTTGTCGTCCTGGACGACCGGCTGGCGGTCGAGGAGGTGCTCCTCGCGGGCCAATGGCAGGACCGTCCGGAACGTAACCCAGTTGGTACAGACAAATTGGCTGACTGGTCTAGACCATTGACGGAGCGTGCGCTACCGTCCCGGTCAGACATGTAGCTCGGTAACACGTTCGCACAGTGTCTCCGGCACACACACAGAGAGGTCGGACATGAATCGACGCTTGGCCGCGATCACGGCCCTGTCGGCCGCTGCGGCTCTCGCCCTGAGCGCCTGTAGTTCGTCAGGAAGCAGTAGCTCGTCGGGTAGCTCGAAGACGCTGAACCTGGTCGCTGCCGATTACGGCACCGGTCCGGCCAACAGCAGCACGAAGTACTGGAAGGGGATCGCCGCCGACTTCCACAAGGCGAACCCCTCCATCACGGTGAACGTGAAGACCGTCAACTGGAACGATTTCGACAACCAGATCCAGACGTCGGTCCAGAACCACCAGTACCCGGACATCACCGAGGGCGACTACTTCTCGAACTACGCCCAGGAAGGCCTGCTCTACAAGGCCAGCGAGGTCATGAGCAACCCCGGCAACCTCATGCCGGTCTTCTCCAAGCTCGGCAGCTACAAGGGCTCGCAGTACGGACTGCCGTTCACGACCAGCTCGCGGACGCTCTTCTACAACAAGAAGCTCTTCCAGGCGGCCGGCATCACCTCGGCCCCGCAGACCTGGGACGACGTCAAGGCCGACGCGCTGAAGATCAAGGCGAAGGGCAAGATCGGGTTCGGGCTGCCCCTCGGCTCGGAGGAGGCGCAGGGCGAGTCGCTGCTGTGGATGCTCGGCAACGGTGGTAACTACAAGGACGCCAGCGGGACTTGGACGATCGACAGCGCCCAGAACGTCGCGACGTTCGACTACCTGAAGGGCCTCGTCTCGTCCGGTGCCACCGAGCCGAATCCGGGCACGAAGAACCGCACCGACCTGTGGAAGCAGTTCGCCCAGGGTGAGATCGGAATGATCAACGGTTCGCCGGCGCTCATCCCGATCATCGAGCAGGGCAAGGTGCTTTCCAGCTCCGACTGGACCTCGGTGCCGATCGCCGGCAAGTCCGGCCCGCTGCAGAGCACGCTGGGCGTGTGCGACTTCGTGGCGGCCTTCAAGAACGGCGGCACGTCCAAGCAGGCGGCGATCAAGAAGTTCCTCGACTTCGCCTACCAGGACAAGTACCAGGTCCAGTTCGACAAGGAGTACAAGCTGCTCCCGGCCACCACGTCGGCGGCGACGTCCCTCGCCTCCGACCCGGTCTTCGGTCCGTTCCTGAAGGCGCTGCCCAAGGCGGTGCAGTACCCGAGCGACACGGTGTGGGCCAACGTCAAGACACAGGTCCAGCAGACGATCGGCACGGCGGTCACCGGTGACCCGAAGCAGGTTCTGGGCAACATCCAGGCGACCGCGAAAAAGGGCGGCTGACCCGATGACCCGGTCCCGGCGCGAGGAGTCCTGCCCGCGCCGGGGCCGTACATCGGCCGGCGATGGGCGGACATGACTCAGCAAACGGCACCGCCACGGGCACCGCTTCCGACGCAAGACCGGCCGCGGCGCCAATCGGTAGTACGGCGGGCTCGGTACGCGTTCGGGCCCCTGCTCTGGATCGGCCCGGCCCTCGCCCTGATCGGCGTGGTGGTGCTGTGGCCGGTCGTCGTGATGTTCCAGACCTCGTTCAAGCACATCAGCCCGGACGGCTTCGACCTCGGCTCGGCCGGCCGCCGCAACTACCGCGATCTGTTCAACGAGCCGGATCTGACCGGCGTGCTCCTGCGCACGGTGGTGTGGGTGGTGGCCGTCGTCGTCGTGACGATGTTCCTGTCCTTGGCGCTCGCGCAGTTGTTCAACGAACGGTTCCCGGGGCGCCGGGTTGCGCGGTGGGCGCTGATCGCTCCGTGGGCGGCGTCAGTGATGATGACGGCCCTGGTCTTCCGGTGGGCACTGTCGGCCAACAACGGCGTGATCAACGTCTTCTTGCACGACATCGGCGTGCTCAAGGCGTTCAACACCAACCAGTCCGACTGGCTGG
>JAOPVG010000466.1 GCA_025966255.1 Jatrophihabitans sp. | reverse complement strand
CGACTGAGCCGGCCCGTCACGCCCTGAGCGAACGCGGCCGATACCGGGAGCTTCCTTGGCACTCGCTTCGTTAGGGTCGAAGACATGACAGACGAAGAGAGGGTCCGCGCAGTGAACACATTGAGCCAGTTCAATCCACAACCGATACGTGCCATCGAGATGCGCACGCCGGGTGCGGGCATGACGCTGAACGACTCCGTGTACGACCGGCTACTGCGTGAGCGGATCATCTTCCTCGGCCAGCAGGTCGACGACACGATCGCCAACCAGATCTGCGCCCAGCTGCTCCTGCTGTCGGCCGAGGATCCGGAGCGTGACATCGCCCTATACATCAACTCACCCGGTGGCTCGGTCACCGCGGGCATGGCGATCTTCGACACCATGCAGTTCGTCGATTGCGATATCGCCACCTATGCCATGGGGCTGGCCGCGTCAATGGGGCAGTTCCTGCTCTCCGCCGGCACCAGCGGCAAGCGGTACGCGCTGCCGCACTCGCGCATCCTGATGCACCAGCCGTCGGCCGGCATCGGCGGCACCGCCGCGGACATCGCCATCCAGGCCGAGCAGCTCCGGTTCGTCAAGGCCGAGATGGCCGAGCTGATCGCCGAGCACACTGGGCAGACCGTCGACCAGATTCAAGAGGACTCCGATCGCGACCGCTGGTTCACCGCGCAGCAGGCTCTCGAGTACGGCTTCGTCGACCACGTAGTGAGCCGGGTGGCCCAGGTGCCCAACGGCTCCGGCCCGGCACCGGCCTGAGACGGGCCCAGAGGAGACATGGACATGACCGAACTGCACACCCCCTTCGGGACCGGCGATCTGCACAGTGCCGCGTCCCGCCTGGCCGAGTCGCGCTACGTACTGCCCTCGTTCGTCGAGCGGACGAATTACGGCATCAAGGAATCCAACCCGTACAACAAGCTGTTCGAGGAGCGCATCATCTTCCTCGGGGCGCCGATCGACGACGTCGTGGCTAACGACGTCATGGCGCAGCTGATCGTGCTGGAGTCCTCGGATCCCGACCGCGACATCCAGATCTACATCAACTCGCCCGGCGGCTCGTTCACCGCGCTGACGGCCATCTACGACACGCTGCAGTACGTCCGGCCCGAGATTCAGACGATCTGCATGGGTCAGGCGGCCTCGGCGGCGGCGGTGCTGCTCGCCGCGGGCACCAAGGGCAAGCGGTTCGCCCTGCAGAACGCCCGCATCCTGATCCACCAGCCGTCCGGCGAGGGTCAGGGCCAGGTGTCCGACCTCGAGATCCAGGCCAACGAAATCCAGCGCATGCGCGTGCTGCTGGAGGAGATCCTGGCGACGCACACCGGGCAGACGGTCGAGAAGGTCCGCAAGGACATCGATCGCGACACCATCCTGACCGCCCAGCAGGCCAAGGATTACGGGATCGTCGACGAGGTCATCACCACCCGCAAGCTCGCGGCCACGTGACGGCGCGCCGGGAGTCTCCCGGCGCGTTCACCGCGTTTTCCAGCGGACTTCCGTAGGTTTTGCGGGTACCGTGCGAGGTCTCGGCAGCATCACGACGCCGTTGTCCGATCAATTCGACGACTAGTTCAGCACCGAGGGAGAGTCGCCAAGTGGCACCACGTGTCGGTGAGACCGGTGACTTGCTCAAATGCTCGTTTTGCGGCAAGAGCCAGAAGCAGGTCAAAAAGCTGATCGCGGGTCCGGGTGTCTACATCTGCGACGAGTGCATCGACCTCTGCAACGAGATCATCGAAGAAGAGCTCGCCGAGACGAGTGAGTTCAGCTTCGACGAGCTGCCCAAGCCGAGTGAGATCTACGAATTCCTCAACGGCTACGTCGTGGGGCAGGACCAGGCCAAGAAGACGCTCGCCGTCGCCGTCTACAACCACTACAAGCGCGTCCAGGCCGGTGGCGAGACCAAGCCGCGCAACGCCGAAGCCGCGGTCGAGTTGGCCAAGTCCAACATCCTGCTGCTCGGGCCGACCGGGTCGGGTAAGACGCTGCTCGCCCAGACGCTGGCGCGCATGCTCAACGTCCCGTTCGCGATCGCCGACGCCACCGCGCTCACCGAGGCCGGCTACGTCGGCGAGGACGTCGAGAACATCCTGCTCAAGCTGATCCAGTCCGCCGACTACGACGTCAAACGGGCCGAGACCGGCATCATTTACATCGACGAGGTCGACAAGATCGCCCGCAAGGCCGAGAACCCGTCGATCACCCGGGACGTCTCCGGCGAGGGCGTGCAGCAGGCGCTGCTGAAGATCCTCGAGGGCACGGCCGCGTCGGTGCCGCCGCAGGGTGGGCGCAAGCACCCGCACCAGGAATTCATCCAGATCGACACCACCAACGTGCTGTTCATCGTGGGTGGCGCGTTTGCCGGTCTCGACACGATCATCGAGTCGCGGGTCGGGAAGAAGGGCCTGGGCTTCGGCGCCGAGCTGAACACCAAGTTCGAGAAGGAGACGCGCGACGTCTTCGGCGACGTCATGCCCGAGGACCTGATGAAGTTCGGGCTCATCCCGGAATTCATCGGCCGGCTGCCGGTCATCACCTCGGTCCGGCCGCTCGATCGCGACGCGCTCGTCGAGATCCTGACCGAGCCGAAGAACGCCCTGGTGCGCCAGTACGGCAAGCTGTTCGAGCTCGACAACGTGGAGCTGGAGTTCACCGAGGACGCGCTCGAGGCCATCGCCGACCAAGCCGTGATGCGCGGCACGGGTGCTCGTGGCCTGCGCGCGATCATGGAGGAAGTGCTGCTCTCGGTGATGTACGAGGTGCCCTCGCGCGACGACGTCGCCCGCGTCGTCATCACCCGCGAGACCGTCCTCGACCACGTGTACCCGACGCTCGTCCCGCGTGAGGCGCCCAAGCGCGAACGCCGCGAAAAGTCGGCCTGACCCATCCGCCGGGCGCTCGTGTTCCCGATCGTCGAGCGGAAACGCGCAGGCGCGGACACGTAGGGTCGAGGTCGTGACCGAGAGCATCGCCCCGTTGACCCTGCCCGCCGACGCCTCC
>JAOPVG010000103.1 GCA_025966255.1 Jatrophihabitans sp. | reverse complement strand
GCTGGACCACGAACGGACCGCAGCGCAGGAAATGCTGCACACCGCCACCGAGCAGCGCGGGGCCCAGGCGCACCGCGCTGATCAGGCCGAGCAGCTGTTGACGCAAGCCCAGCAGCAGCTGTCCCATGCCGAGCGGGAAAGTGTCGCGGCGCGGGCGCAGATCGCGGCGCTCGAGGCGCAGCGCGCCGAACTCCTCGAGATGCTCGAGCTCGAACGAGTCGCGGCCCAGGAAGGGTTGCAGGTCGCTGCCGACCAGCGCGCCACCGACGGCCAACGAGCGGATCTGCTGCAGCGCCAGCTGACCCAGGCCGAGCTGCAGCTCTCCTCGATCCGGGCCGAACGGGCCGAGTTCGCCGAGACGCTGCAGGTCGAGCGGGTGGCGGCGCAGGAGAAGTTGGACCGCTCGGCGCACGACCATGCGTCCGAGGTGCAACGCGCCGAGATCGCCGAGCGGCAGCTGGCGCACACGAGCTCCGAACTCGATACGGCCAAGCGATCGAATGCCGCGGCCGTCGCCCGGGCGGCTGCACTGGAGGCGCAGATCGCGTCCCAGCAGGCGGAGTTCGCCGAGGACCTGGAACTGGAGCGCGCAGCGACGCAGGAGAGGCTGCAAGAGGTCGCCCGCGAACGCGCCATCCAGCAACAGCGCGCCGAGGATGCCGAACGGCGGGTGGCCGCGTCGGCGGCCGACCTGGAGACCCAGCGCACCGGCTTCGTCGAATCCCAGGACGCCGCGCGGGCAGCGGCGGACGAGCGGCTGCACCGCGCGGTTCAGGAGCGGGACGCACATGCCGCGCGCGCCGAGGTCGCCGAGCAGGGAGTGGCCCAGGCCGGGCAGCGGCTGACCGACACCAAGCAGCAGCTCGCGGCGACCGAGCACCGCCTGTCTCAGGCCGAGCAGCGCCTCGTCGGCAGCGAGCGGGCGTTGGCCCAGAGCGTGTCGGCGGCGCGGGCGGCGGAAGCGGCGGCCGTCGAGCGCGTTACGGCGCTGGAGGCCCAGCTCGCGACCCAGCAGACCGAGTTCGTCGAGACCCTGGAGTTCGCGCGCGCGCAGGCCCAGAGCACGCTGGACGGCGTCGCCCAGGAGCGCGCAACACAGCAGCAGCGCGCGGAGCTCGCCGAGCAACAGCTGGGCACCTCGCACGAATATGGCGCGCAGCTCGAGCAGACGTTGGCCGACGCGGAGCAACGCCTGGCGGCCGCCCGCGAGCGCGACGCAGTACTCGCCGACGAGCTGGCGGCCCAACGAGCCCGTTGGGAGGACGAGCTGCGCGCCGCCCAGCAGCAGACCGCAGCCGAAGCGCAGACCCGGGCGGTCATCGAGCGGAAGCTGGAGCAGGCCGATCAGCGGGCCAACGCTGCGCACACCCACGGCGTGGAGGTCGAGCAGGCGTTGGCCGCGGCGCAGCTGCAGGTGGCGCAGGCTGACCAGCGGGTCGCGGCAGCGCAGGCCTATGGGTCGGAGGTCGAGCGGGCCCTGACCGAAGCGCAGCAACTCGTTGCGGCGGCGCAGAAGCGCGCGGCCGCGGCCGAGGCCCGACTGGCCGAGGCCGAGCGCGTGGCCCAGGGCGAGCGTTGGGTGCACGAGCGGAGCCGCGCCGACCTCGCCCAGCGGTTGGCCGAGGCGGAGCGTCAGATCGCCGCCATCTCCTCCGCAAGTCCAGCGGCACCGGAGGCGCAACCGGTGGCAGCGCGCCCGCGCCCACGTCCCGGTCCTGGGCGGTAGCCGACGCGGGCGGCCGCCGACCCTTCCCGGCCCGCTGTGTCGCGGGTCGCGCTGACGTCGACGCCCAAGATTCAGTCGGTGTGCTATGGGACCATGGGTTGCAATGACTGCGCTCGTGTCCGCCCCGGTGCCGCCGCCTGTGCTTTCGGCGCGACGGCTGCCGATTCCGGCGTGGATGCTCGCGCCCACCGCCTTCGCGATCGTCAACGCCGTCGCGTTCTTCCTCCTGCGCCCGGGCGTCAACGACCTCTGGGCCGCTCGGGCCCGGGCCTCTGCGGTGTCCCACGGCGTCGGGCTGTTCTATTGGTTCGGCTGGTTCGGCGGCGGATCGACACCGGGTAACTACTCGGTGGTCACGCCCTACATCTCGTCCTGGATCGGCACCGAGCTGGTCGGTGCGCTGGCCGCAGTAGCGGCGACCGTACTTTGCACCGTTCTGGTGCGGGGTACGGCCCACCCGCGTGGCGCCGCAGCCGTCGCGGCCGTGGCAATCGCGATCAACCTCTGGAGCGGTCGCGTCCCGTTCCTGCTCGGCTCGGCCTTCGCGGTCGGCGCCCTGATCGCAGTCCGGCGGCGGCAGCGGACGGCGACGGTCGGCCTCACGCTACTGAGCATCCTGGCCTCGCCGGTGTCGGGTGCCTTCGTGGTCGTCGGGTTGTCCGGCACGTTCTTGAGTACGCGGACGAAGGCCTATCGCCCGATCATCGCCTACGCAGTGGGGACCGCCGTCCTCGCGATCGGCGGGGTTGCGCTCGCGTTCGGCACGCCGGGTCCGGAGCCGTTCTCGTTCATGCTGCTCATCGAGCTGGTCGGCGCCCTGCTGTTGCTGCTCGCGGCCCGGCCGCCCGACCACATCCGGGCCACGATCTGGGTGTCCGTCCTCGCCAGCACCGTGCTGTTCTTGGTGCCCAACGGAATGGGCTCGAACTTCGCGCGCTTCGTATGGTTCTGCCTCCCGGTTGCGGTGATCGCCACGGGTACCGCGCGGCGCTGGGTGGTCGCCGTGGCCGCGCTGCCCCTGGTGATCAGCGGGATGACGGGCACGATCACCGACCTGCAGAACTCCGGCCGGCCGGTGTCCACCGTCGACTACTACACGCCCCTGGCGAACCGCCTCGACCGGATCGTGGGGCTGGAGAACTACCGGGTCGAGGTCGTCAACCACGGCGCGCACGCCGGGTACGACGCGCTGCTCACCCACGCCTCGCTCGCGCGGGGCTGGGAGACGCAGGAGGACATCGCCCTCAACAAGTCGCTCAGCCAGGATCCGCTGTCGCCGGTCACGTACAAGGTCTGGCTCGACAACAACGCGGTCGGCTACGTGGCGCTACCGTCGAGCTCGGTGAACAAGTACCCGGAGTACACCCTCGTCGCCCAGCACTCCGCCCCGTATCTGACGCGAATCTGGAGCAACGCCGACTGGGAGCTGTTCCGCGTCAGCAATCCGACGCCGATCGTCGCCCACCCCGCCGTACTCGTCGGCCACACCCAGTCGGCGATGACGATCGACATTCCGTGCACCTGCGCGGTCACGGTGCGAGTGCGGTGGTCGAAATTCCTGTCCGCGACCGCGCCGGCCTCCGGGGGCCCGCCCAGCCCGGCCGGCACCAAGGCCCAGCCCACCGTCGACGCCGCCGTGACCAACGACGGATCGGGCTGGACGACCATCACCACGATCCAGCCCGGGTACTACTTCCTCCGCGGCAGCATCGGCGGCCTCCTCCGCTGACGCAGTCCCCGAATACCCGCATCCGGCCGGTTGGCGGGTATTCACCCGTTTGCGGTGTGAGCCAGGGCACAGGCGTCTCGGGAACTTGAGCGCCCTCGACTCAGTTCTTTTGACAGAGGCTCGCCCGACGAGCACGATGCGAATCGTTGAGCCTGCCCAAGCAAGAAGGCATGCAGACCCCATACGAAGGAGCACCACACCATGGCACGAGCGGTCGGAATCGACCTCGGTACCACCAACTCCGCCGTCTCCGTCCTGAGCGGCGGCGAGCCGGAAGTCATCGCGAACGCCGAGGGTTCGCGCACCACGCCCAGCGTCGTCGCGTTCGCCAAGAACGGCGAGGTCCTCGTCGGCGAGGTCGCCAAACGCCAGGCCGTCACCAACGTCGATCGCACGATCCGTTCGGTGAAGCGCCACATCGGCGAGGGCGACTGGTCGGTGAAGATCGACGGCAAGGACTACACCCCGCAGGAGATCAG
>JAOPVG010000424.1 GCA_025966255.1 Jatrophihabitans sp. | reverse complement strand
CAACGCGATCACCGCACGACGGATCGCATACCTCGACCGACGAACCTCCTGCTGCAACCTCCACGCCGGCACACTGCGCGACCAATTCAGCAAGCCGTTGCCGCTCCCAATCCGAAATTCGATCCACACCGCACCTCCGCCTCGAGATCCAACTGGATCGTTACGGCTGGTGCGTTGACCGCCCGAGACCAAGCCGCGTCGTGCGCGCAATAGCAGCTCCACTCGACGCTGGTTGTAGCTAGGGGTGATATCGGGCCCCCGCTACCAAAGAAGTACCGAACGACAAGGGTTCCAGCGCTCCGGCGCTGGAGCCCTTGATCATTTGTCAGCGCCGGGCCCCCGGGCGTGCCACCAACGTGCGATCGGAGTAGCGCCTCACCTGGCGGCCCGGCGTTCGGCGGCGGTCCGCCGGGCGAGCGCTGATCCCGCAGGGCCCGGAACCGTCGCCCCCGGGTGTGTCATTTCGGCACGGGTCGGGGCGGCGACGCGCACCTAGCGTCGGGGTCCTGGAGGTGGGCCGTGCCCTTTACCGATGAGGTCGTACTGATCACCGGTGCCGGTTCGGGCATCGGGCGCGCGATGGCGCAGGAGTTCACCGCGGCCGGCGCCACGGTTGCGGCGCTCGACATGGACGCCGACGCGGCCAAGCAGACCGCGGAGTCGCTGGGCGGTGACGCGTCGGCGGTCGTCGCCGACGTGCGACGCCGAGCCGACGTCGACCGTGCGGTGGCCGAGGTCCTCGAACGCCACGGCCGCGTCGACGTGCTGTGCAACAACGCCGGCATCCTTGACGACTACGCCGACGCGCTGAACACGTCGGACGAACTGTGGGACGACATCATCGCGACGAACCTGACCGGCCCGTTCCGGATGGCGCGCGCGGTGCTGCCGAACATGATCGAGCGGGGCAGCGGCGCGATCGTCAACACTGCGTCGATCTCCGCCTTCGTCGCCGGCGGCGGTGGCTCGGCCTACACCGCGTCCAAGCACGGCATCGTCGGGCTGACCAAGCAGCTGGCGTTCAACTTCGGCGCCCGCGGCGTGCGGGTCAACGCGATCTGCCCCGGCGCGACCAAGACCGCCATGACCGCCGGGCTGGACGACGACGAGCACGTTCAGGGCATGATCGCCAACACCCCCTCCGGCCGGTGGGCCGAACCGAACGAGATCGCCAATCTGGCCGTGTTCCTCGCCAGCGACAAGGCGATGTTCGCGCACGGTGGCGTGTACGTCATGGACGGCGGCTGGATCGTCGCCTGACCGGACGTAGCCGGACATGTGCGGGAGTGTGGCGGTTTGTCCCCCCGCCATCTGTCCCACATTGACACACAGACCGAGGTGAGGCGCGCCTCACACTTCGGCCGGGAAGTTTGTTCACTGGCGAACTCACCACTTGGAGGCGTGATGGACGGACCGACGGCGCGCCTTGTGCACGATGCGCGGGATCAGTTCCTGGCCGACGGTTACCTGGAGCGCAGATATGCGGACGTGGTCCGGCCCGAGATCCTCGTGTCGTGGCGGCGTTCGCGGCTGAGCGGGGCCTCGACCTCGGTCGACGCCCTGCCGTACCAGGCCGAGGTCAACACCGGCAGCGCCCTGTGCCGGGCGGCCGAGCCGGTTCTCTCGCGGCTGGCCCAGCAGCTGTCCGGCCTGCAGGCCGGTGTGCTCGTCGCGGACCGCAACGCCCGCATCCTGCGCCGGTGGGCGCCGGAGACGAGCATCCTGCCGATGATGGACCGCATCCAGTCCGACTCCGGATCGTCCGGCTCCGAGGAGCTGGTCGGGACAAACGGCATCGGCTCGATTGTCGAGGACCGCAAGCCGCACCTGATCGTCGGCCCGGAGCACTTCGCCGAGGTGCTGGTCGGCTTCACCTGCGTCGGAGCGCCGATCTTCAATCCGCTCTCGCGCAAGTTCGAGGGCGTCGTGACCCTGAACTCGGACGCGACCGAGGCCAGCCCACTGCTCACCTCCCTCATCGCCACGACGGCACAGGAGATCGAGAGTCGGCTGCTGGACCAGTCCTCACGCCGCGAGCGCGCGCTGCTCGACGCGTTCCTGATGGCCACTCGGGCCGGGCGGGCGATCGCCGTCCTGGGCGACGAGGTGCTGCTCGCTGGCGCACAGGTGAGCCCGGTGCTGCGCTCGCTCGACCACCGCGACATCTGGGAACAGATCCGTGAGGGCGCGGCGACCAACCGCAGTTACCGTCCCGTCGCGCTGACCATGCCGCACGACTCCGGCTCGTTCACGTACACGCCGATCCGGCTCGACGACAAGCTCGTCGGTGCGCTGCTGGAGGTGGGTCCGCCGCAACCGACGACGATCCGTTCGTCGGCGCCGCTGCGCGTGGTCCCGCAGAAGTGGGCGGTCGGTGAGGCACGGCTGCCCGGGTCGAGCTCGGTCTGGCAGGCGGTGCGGCAGCGGGCGGCCGAGCACCGTGACGTGGACGTCCCGCTGCTCCTGCTCGGCGAGGCCGGGACCGGCAAGCTGGAGCTGGCGAAGGCGATGTTCGAAGACCGGCCGCACGCCGTCATCGACTGCCTGGCCGTGCCGGCCGACGACCTGGGCTGGCCGCGGTCGATCGCCGACAGTGCGCCGCCGGCCGGGGCAGCCGTGGTGATCCTGCGCCACGTCGACAGCCTGAGTCCGGTCGTCGCCGCGGCGCTGTCTGCCCATCTCGAGACGCTCGCGCGCGAGCGGCCGGCACTGCGCATCGTCGCGACCGCGTTGCCGACCACGGCGTGGGTCGACGACGGCAACCGGCGCCGCCTGCACGACCAGCTGGGCGTGGTGACCCTCGACCTCCCACCACTGCGCGATCGGGCCGACGATATTCCGGAGCTCGTGCGCCAGCTCAACGATCGCTATGCCGGGCTGACGCCGCTGCGGTTCACGCACGGCGCGCTGCACGCACTGACTCGCGCGCCCTGGCCGGGCAACGTCCGGCAGCTGGAGAACGTCGTGCGCGGCCTCGCCGCCACCGGGCACGCGCACGAGATCACGCCGGATCTGCTGCCGGACGGCCTCGGGGCGTTCGCGACCGGACGCACCCTGACGCGCATGGAACAGCTCGAGATGAACGCGATCATGGAGATGGTGACCGCGACGCACGGCAACAAGGTCGAGATGGCCAAGCAGCTCGGCATCTCGCGCTCGACGCTCTACCGCAAGATGCGGCACTACCGCGTCGATCTCGAACCGTCGGGCGTGTAGCCGCACCGGAAGGTGTCGGCTCCTGCACGCGCGTGCAGGAATGGGACATCGGCAAGGCGGTGCAGTCCTCCACGATGACCGCACGAGAAGTGTGGATCGAGGAGGAATACCCGTTGATCATCTCCGTGCGGCGCGAGTCCGATCGGTCGGTGTCCGTCCGGTTGGAGCGCGCCGACGACCCCAGTCCGCCGCACATCCACGTCGACGCGGACGTGTCGGCGGGGGAGAGCATCTTCGCGCTGTTCGACTCGGGAGCGGCCGTGCAGCAGGTCGGCGCGGACTATCTGATCTCCAACGACTGGCTGCGGCGCGGTGCCGCCGACGACAGCGTGGTGCCGCGGCCGGCCGACTGGGCGACGCAGTTCGAGGCGCGGCTGCAGGGCGGCGCCGATGGGTTCCGGTACGTCGAGTCGATGGACGCGCTGCGGGTGGCCGTCGTCCACGCCACCGGCGACCAGATCGAGCCCACCGCCCGGTGAGACTCGAGGGGGGCGGGGTCAGGCCAGGGACTGTTGGAGCTTGACCAGATCGTCGAGGCGGCTGAGCATCTCGTCGTCGCTGCCGGTCACGCACGCGACGTCGACGCGTTCGAGCCCGGCTTCGCGGTACGCGTGCAGGGTCGCCTCGTCGATGGTGCCGATGGCCACGCCGACCGGCACGCCCGCCGGATCGCGCCCGTTGCGCTCGAGCAACTCGTGGAACTGCGCCACCGCGGCCGCCGGTGACGCGTATCCGGCCAGCGTCGTCGGGTACCACCCGTCGGCCCAGCGCGCCGCGTGCCGCATGCTGCGCGGGCCGTTGCCGCCGACCAGTACCGGCACGTTCTCCTGCGCCGGCTTGGGCCAGGCCCAGCTCGGCTGCAGGCGCACGTGCGGCCCCTCGTAGGACGCGACGTCGTCGCTCCACAGTCGACGCATGAGCGCGACCTTGTCCTCGACGATCGCGTGCCGCTCGGCGAACGGCACCTGGTGCGTGGCGAACTCGTCGACGTTCCACCCGAAGCCCACCCCGAACACGAAACGCCCGCCGGACAAGTGATCCACGGACGCGATCTCCTTCGCGGCGTGCACCGCATCGCGGAGCGCGAGCAGGCAGATACCGGTCCCGATCTGGATGCGTGACGTGGCCGCGGCGGCGAACGAACACGCAACGAACGGGTCGTAGGTGCGTTGGTAGAAGTCGGGCAGCGCGCCGCCGCCGTACACGTCCGGATAGGCCGTCTCGCGCGCGATCGGGATGTGCGAGTGCTCGGTGAACATCAGGTCGTCCAGGCCGCGATCCTCGACCTCGCGAGCCAGGCGCGCGGGTGACATGTCGCGGTCGGTCGAGAAGGTGAAGATTCCTACTCGCATGGCTTCCTCCTGCAGGTGGCGGCGGGGTCGCGACCCGCAGCGTAGGGCCGTGCACGCGGGTGCAGCTGTGTCACAACGGCACGCGCAACGACTGCCTCGCACCTGTTCCAGATTGGGACAGGGTCGCCGAACACCTGATGCCTACCGTTTGCGCCACCACTCATCCGACGTGACCCACGTCGCATGCCGATCGCAGCAAAGGAGCAGCGGTGGACGTCTCGGAGCGCGACCGGCCGGCCGATCACACAGCGGTTGCCGACGACGCCGCCTACGGCACCGCCGTGCTCCCGACGTCGCCGCCGCTCAGCCGTCGGCGGTGGATGTCCAACATCCTTCTGATCATCCTGGTCGTCGACGTCGCGCTGGTGCTCGTCTCCGAGTTCGGTCTCGGGACGCATCTGCTGGGTCGCAGCTCGCTGTCGACGGTGACGCCGGTGCTCGGCGTGCTGATCCTCATGTCGCTCGCGCAAGGCGTGGTGATCGGGACCGGCGGCATCGACCTCAGCATCCCGGCGACGATCACGCTCGTCGGCACGATCACCCTCAAGGCCTCCGACGGCAAGAACGGTGGTCTGGCCGAGGCGATCGTGACCGTGCTCGTCGCGTGCGTCGTCATCGGGATCGTCAACGGGCTGCTGGTCGAGGTCTTCGGGCTCAACGCGCTCGTAGTCACCCTGGCTACTGGCCAGTTGATCGGCGGTATCACGCGTCTCTATCGCGGCCCGGTGCCGTCGGTGTCCAACGTGCCGCCGGCGCTCGATGACTTCTCGTCGAAGAACTTCGGCGGCGTGAGCCTGATCCTCATCCTCGCCGTCGCGTTTGTACTGGTGCTCTACGTGGTGCTCAACCTGACGACGGCCGGACGCAAGCTGGTCGCGAGCAGCGCGTCGGTGCGGGCGGCCAGCCTGGCCGGGCTCGCGGCCAAGCGTTACCGCATCGCGGCGTGGGTGCTGGCGACGGTCGTGTGCGGGCTCGGCGCGCTGCTGCTGGCCGGGCAGATCGGCAGCCCTGACCTCACGCTCGGCGACCCCTACCTGCTCGCCACGGTGGTCGCGGTCGTGCTCGGGGGGGCGGTCCTGTCCGGCGGCCGGGTCAGCCCGGTCGGGATCGCGCTCGGCGCCATCTTCATCGCGGTCCTCAACCAGGACCTGCAGGTGCGCGGCTACTCGACCGGAGTGGCCCAGATCGCGCAGGGCCTCGTGCTCGGCCTCGGCCTCGCCTTCCTCGGCTATCTCCGGGTCCGGCGTACCGGCCGATTGTTCTCGCGCAAGAAGTAGCTCCCTCGCGCCTCGTACGACCACGCAGGTCCGCATCGTCCCGCCCGCCATTTGGCAACGGGGGCCAAAGGTATGAGAGAGGAACCGACAAAATGAACGACATCGACGAGGTGCGGCGCAGAGTCGCCCGCACCAACCGGAGGCGGCTGGCCGGGACTGTCGCCGGCGCCGCTGCGATCGCACTGTTGCTCGGCGCCTGTTCGTCCTCCGGATCGGGTGGCGGCGGTGGCAGTGCGACCAAGGCTGCCGGCAGCAGCGCCGCGGGCGACGGGGGCTCGGCTGACGGCGCGACGGTGCAGAAGATGGTCGACAAGGCGTTCCTGACGCACGTCGAGGTGT
>JAOPVG010000417.1 GCA_025966255.1 Jatrophihabitans sp. | reverse complement strand
AGTTCCTCGATGGCCTTCTCGACGATGGGCAGGGTGATGATCGGCGTGGTAAAGATTCGGCCCTTGTAATCGAAATTCCAGGTCTCGTGCAGCCACTGGTTCTGGGCGTGAATGACCGTGTGGGTCGCCTCGGGGTGTTCGCGAAAACGTTCCTCCACCAGGCTCGCCAGGGTGGGGTACATCATCGACTTGTCGATGCCCTGCTCGTCCCGCAGCGCCAACCGCGGCTCCGGTTCACGCATCGCGGGGGTCGACTCGATCGCCTTGCCAAGGATCTCGCGGTGCGACTTACCTTCGGGGTTGCCGTTGTGGAAGTAGTCCTCCTGAGCACCCGGCGCGGCGACCTTGTCGAAGGTCGGGTTGGGGATGTACTCGCTGATCTGTCCCAGCGTGGCGATCTTCGTGCGTCCGTCCACCTCGACGTACCGGACTGCGCCGTGGAATTCCGGCGGCAGGAACTTCGTCAGCGCGTCGCGGGTCTCGTACATGTGGTTATCACCATCGAAGACCGGAAATCCCAATCGCGCCGTCATTGAACTCCTCCTCGTGCCGGGTCAAGTCTGCGATACAGACCGACGCTCTCATCGCTGTGGATAATCAGATGTGCGACTGACTCTAGCATCGAGTGCGCTAGAAGAGGACATGCCTGTACTTTTTTGTCGTGTATCGGTCTAGCTACGGGTAACGTGGCCTTTTGCAGTGCGCGACCTGTGTTGTCGGATGTCGAGGGCGCTAGCAACGTCTTGAAGGAGGAGTAGGTGGATCTGAGTCTGACCCGCGAGCAACGTGCGGTTCGCGAGACGTTCGCGGCTCTGTTCGGGAAGCAGGCCACGCCAGCGCGAGTGCGCAGAGCGGAATCGACAGGCTTTGACCAGCTGCTCTGGCGGCACTACGCGGACGTCGGCGCGCTGGGGATCGGCGTGCCATCGGACTGCGGCGGCGGTGAGGGCGGTCTGCTCGAACTGGCCTTGGTGGCCGAGGAAGCAGGCGGGCACCTGGCCCCGATTCCCGTCGCCGAGACCGCGGCCGGGGCCCGATTGCTTGGCCGCTTGGGTGAGAAGGAACTGTTGGGACCGATCCTTCGTGGATCGGTCATCGTGTCACTGGCCACTCACCCCGGCCCGGTATCGCAACAAATGCTCGTCGACGGGGCGATCGCGGACGCGGTGCTGGCCCTCGATGGCGAATCTGTGGTCTACGTGACCCGCCCCAACGGCCTGCCTAAGACTGCACGCCGCAACCTCGGCGGGCTGCCGCTGGCCCCCTGGTATGCCCCGGGCGCCACCACGGTCCTCGCCGAGGGGGACGGGGCGCGTACGGCCTTCGACGCCGCGGTTGACGAGGTGCGTGTGCTGCGCGCCGCGGCGCTGATTGGGTTGGCGTCCGCGGCCGTCGGGATCGGCTCCCGCTATGCGATCGTGCGGGAGGCGTTCGGTCAGCCGATCGGGATGTACCAAGCGGTTGCCCATCCGTTCGCCGACGCCGTCACCGCGCTGGACGGGGCCCAGCTGTTGGTCCGCAAGGCTTGTTGGGCAATGGATTCCGCGCACGACGACGCCCCCGCGCTGGCGGCGATGGCGTTTGTGTTCGCCGCCGAAACGGCCTATCACGCGACGACGCACAGCCTGCATGTCCACGGCGGATATGGGTTTATGGAGGAGTACGACATCCAGCTCTACTACCGCAGAGCCAAGGCGTGGGCGGCGGCGTTCGCCGACCCACGGCGCGAGCTGTTGACCGTCGCTGACCGACGGTTCGGCCCCGTGACGACCGGAGGTCGATGATCCGATGGAATTCGCCGAACCTGAAAACTGGGCCCGAATCCGCCGCGAGGCAGAGGAATTCGTCGCCGAACATGTCACCCGCGACGTAATCGAAAATGAGCGCAGGACCGGTGACGGCGTCGATCGTGCACTGACCCGCAAATTGGGCGAGCGCGGATGGATCGCGTCGGGATGGCCGATCGCCGAGGGCGGCGCCGGACTGGATCCGTTCGAAGCGGCGGCGCTCTGGGACGCGTTGCGCAAGGGGGGAGTGCCTACCGCAGGCCCCGGCACGACGATGCTGCCCGCCAACGCTATTCGCGCGACCGGTTCCGCGGAACTCAAGGCCAGAATCCTGCCGGGGGTGGCGGCCGGGGAGACACTGATCTGTCTGGGGTACACCGAGCCCGCCGGTGGCTCGGATGTGTTCGCCTGTGCAACCCGGTCGCAGCGCGACGGGGCCGAGTGGATCGTCAACGGACAGAAGATCTTCACGACGTTCGCCCATATTGCCGACTATTGCTTCCTGCTCACTCGCTCGCAGCCAGGATCGGCGGGGCCCCGCGGACTGACGATGTTTCTGGTACCCCTGGACTCACCTGGCGTCGAGATCCAGGCGGTGCACACCATGGGGCACGAGCGGACCAATATCGTGTTCTACAACGACGTGCGGGTGGCCGATGCGAACCGGGTCGGCGAAGCACACGGCGGCTTCGCGGTCATGCGGGCCGCGCTGGAGGCTGAGCAGAACGTCGCGCCGGGTTCGCGGACGGCCTGGGTCGCCAAAGACGCTCTCGAGTTCGCCCGCACCCACCGTGGACCGGACGGCGCCGAGCTGATCAACGACGCTCTGGTTCGGGAACGCCTGGCGCGCATGGCGATGGAAGGGGAGGTAGCCGAACTGCTGGACCTACGAGTGGCCTTCCTGGACGCCGAGGGCGACAAACCAGGCCCGGTTTCGGCGTTGTTCGGACCGGAGAGCTACGTGCGGGCGTCTGCCGCGACGATCGACATCGCGGGCACCGCGGGGATGCTCGACTGGACCGATCCGCAGAGCGCCGTGGACGGCAGCTTGGACGCGCACTACCGCAGTGCTGTCGCGACGACGATCTACGGCGGCTCCAGCGAGGTACTGCGTAGCCTCATCGTGGAGAACCGGCTGGGGTTTCCGCGCAGTAGACCTCGGCGGTGACGCTGCGGCTCGTCGAGACGCCAACGCGCTCAGAGGAAGTCGCTGCCGCCGTCGACGTTGAGGTGGGCACCAGTCATATAGGTGTTTGCGCGTGAGGCGCAAAACGCGATGACGGCGGCAACCTCCTGCGGCAACCCGAGCCGACCCAGGTCCACCGACATGCCGTGGTCGCGGCCGAGCAATCGGAAGGCTCCCGCCGGATCATCCATCTCGATCCCGGCGCGTACGAGCACGGGTCGTGCCCAATCGGTCAGGATCGGGCCTGGTGCGACGGCGTTGACCAGGATGCCTTCGGCGGCCAGGCTGCGGGCGAGGTTCTTCGTCACGCTGAGCAGTCCACTTTTGGCCGCGGTGTAGCTGACCAGTCGCGGCGACTGGTGCTGCACGGACATCGCCGTCACATTCACCACCCGGGCCCACGGAGCGGCGCGCAGCAGCGGCAACGCTGCCCGGACAGTTCGCACCGCTGAGATCACCCCGGAGTCGAACGCAACCTTCCACTCCGCGTCGTCCAGGTCCTCGAAGCGCCCGGCGCCCACCGGCCCGGCGGCATTGACCAGCACGTTTAGGGCACCCCACCGCGCGCCGACCGTCTCGAAGACCGCGTCGACCTCGGGCGCCGACCGCAGATCCGCGGCCAACGTCAGCACTTCCGGACTGCCTCCGGCCGTTAGCGTCGCGGCGGTCTTCGTCAGCCGGGCCTCGCTCCTGCCGACGATGCCGACCCGCGCGCCCTGCTCGGCCAGGCAGACGGCGGTCGCCAGTCCGATGCCGCGGGTTCCGCCCGCGATCACCGCCGTGGCATCGGCGAATCCCAGGTCCACGACCGTTACTTCGGTGCGAACCGCTGGCCGGCGTCGAGACGGATCGCCGAGCCGTTGAGCATCTGGTTCTCGACGATGGCCAGCGCCAGCGCCGCATACTCATCGGGTCGACCCATCCGGCGGGGGAAGGCTGCGTCGCGGGTCAGCTCGCCGGCCATCTCCTCGGGAATTCGCGACGTGATCCCGGTCGCGAACAGGCTCGGTGCGATGGCGGTGACCCGGATGCCGAGGCTGCCGAGGTCACGGGCCATGGTCAGCGTCATCCCTGCGATACCAGCCTTGGCGGCGGCGTAGGCGACCTGCCCGATCTGGCCCTCGAATGCCGCGATCGAGGAGGTGTTCACGATGACGCCGCGTTCGCCGTCATCGGGCTCGTTGCGACTCATGTGCCAGGCCTGCAACCGGTTCAGATTGAAGGTGGCGATCAGATTGAGCTCGATCACTGACCGGAAGGCGTCGAGGGAGTGAGGCGCGCTCTTGGACAGCGTGCGCGCCGATACGCCGCCGCCCGCCGTGTTGACCGCGATGTGTAGGACGCCCAGGTCCTCTACGGCCGCCGCAAGCGCGGCCTCGACACCACCGCTGTCGGTCACATCGCACGGGTGAAACGACGCGCCTGCGCCCAGTCCCTCAGCCATGGCGGCCCCCTCCGATGTGGGTAGATCCAGCACGGCGACTCGTGCGCCCTGCTCAGCCAGCCGTTCGGCGGTGGCCCGCCCCATGCCCGAGGCGCCTCCGACGACTACCGCGGCGCTGTCCTTGACCTTCACGCGAACGTTCACCCCTGTCTGTTGTGACGACTTATTGTCCTGCTACGAAGTCGTTACTGTACTAGAAGTAGAATCAGCCTCTACTATTCGGCGTACGACGTGTTCGTCGGCTATGACCGGAGGTGTGATGACAGAGCCCGGCCCGGCCGAGCCGATGGTGCGGCCCCTGCCCCAACCGAGCATCAGCAGCGAGCCGTTCTGGGCCAGCGGGGCCGACGGCCGTCTGCGGATCGCCCAGTGCCAGGACTGCCGCCGTTACCATCACCCGCCGCAGCCGATCTGTCCCGAGTGCCGCAGCGCTGGGGTGACGATGACGCCGGTGTCGGGACAGGCGACCGTCGCGGGATTCACCGTGAACCATCAGCAGTGGCTGCCGAACTTTCCCCCGCCCTACGTCGTCGCGGTGGTCGCCCTCGCCGA
>JAOPVG010000416.1 GCA_025966255.1 Jatrophihabitans sp. | reverse complement strand
TGCCGTCTCCTCGGCTATGCCGCCGCGTCGCCGACGTGCTTGCGCACGCTCATCGGCGACTCGGAGCTGGACCGGTTCGCCGCCTTGTCGCGACTGCACGGCGACGGTTGGGGCACGTCGTGGCTGGAAGACGGCGACGAGGGTCCCGGCCGACCCGAGGTTGGCGATCGGCTCCGCACCTCCCGCTCGACGCGCGCGGCGGCGGCCGATCCACATTTTGCCGAGATCGCCGGACGGGGCGTCGCCCGCGCCCGCACGGTCCACCTTCGCTGGGCCACCCAGCACTACGCGATCGACCTGGCCAACACGCATCCCTTCTCGGCCGACGGGATGAGCCTGGCCCACAACGGCGCTATCGCCCCGAGGACCGCGCTCGACGCGATGCTGACGCCGGCGATGACGGCCCAGCTCGAAGGCGACACCGACAGCGAGCGGTATTTCGCGCTCATCCGGCAGGGGCTCGTCGACGACGGCGATCCGGACCGCGTTGCCGTCGCGGCCGCGAGAGCAGCGAGCGCGTTACGCGTGCAGTACCCCGACGCCAGCCTGAATGCGCTGCTGCTCACCACCGACCGGCTGGTGATCGTCCACGCCAATTCACCGCGCTCCGCGCCGCTCGAGGAACTGCGCGCGCAGCCCGGCGGCGCCCCGCTCGATCACGTCGAGGCGTACTTCCTGATGCGCTGGGTCCGCACCGCCGACGGATCATTGATCTTCGCCTCGTCGGGGCTGACCGCCCAGGACTGGACCGCGTTGCCGGAGGAGTCAGTGACCAGCGTCGATCTCGGCACGCTGGAGATGCGGCACCTGCTCATCGCGGAGCACGACCCGTCAGGACTGGTGGCGTGACACCAGCGGTGCCGGACGAGGATGCCCACGCGGCCACTGTCGCTGATCGCGTGCGGAACCGGATGACCGAACTCCGCCCGGCCGAACGCAAGGTGGCGCGCACGCTGCTGTCGGACTACCCGAGTGCCGGCCTCAGCACCGTCGCGGAGCTGGCCTACCGCGCGTCGGTGAGCGCGCCGAGCGTCGTGCGCTTCGCCCAGGCGATGGGCTACGAAGGGTTTCCGGCGCTGCAGGCCCATCTGCGCGCGGAGCTCACCCGGCGCTCCACCGGTCCGCTGGCCCGGGCGACGCGCCAGCTCGACGCCGGCTCGCAGTCCGAGCTGCTCGTGCGCCGGGCGACGGAGATGACCAAGGTGGCCCTCGACTCGCTGGCGGCAATTCCGCCGGCCGACCTCGATGCCGCCATCGACCTCATCAGCGACACCTCGCGCCGTCTCTTCGTCGCGGGCGGCCGCTTCACCCGCCTGCTCGCCGAATACCTGAGCCTGCACCTGGAGCAGGTGCGCCCGAAGGTTCGTTACCTTTCCGACCCGCTGGGCGTCGACCTCGGCCAGGTGCTCGACATCGGTCGCCGCGACGTCTACGTGCTGATCGACGTGACCCGCTACCAGCGCAGCACCGTCGAACTGGCGGCGACCGTCCGCAGGCACGGCGCGACGATCGTGCTGGTCACCGATGAACAGCTCTCGCCCGCGGCGGCCGACGCCGACGTCGTGCTGCCCACCGCCGTTGCGTCGCCCTCGCCGTACTACAGCGAGACGGCCGAATTCATGATGGCCGAACTGCTCGTGGTGCCGGTGATGGAGCGCCTCGGGGACGCAGCGCAGACCCGGATGGCGATCTGGGACGACGGCCGCGCGCACGAGTTGCTTCGGCCGTGACGTTCCCGCAGTCGTCGTTGCTCACGGCGTGGCAGCGTTTCGTCGACGACCCGGGCGCGCCGTTCACCATCCCCGGCCACAAGCACCGGGCGGGTGAGGTGTGGCCCGACCTCGGCCGGCTACTGGCTTCGGACGTCCCGCTGTTCGGTGGCCTCGGGTCGGTGAAGGAAGCGACCGTCGCCCTGGCCGCGGCCGAGGAGCTCGGTGCCCAGCAGTGGGGCGGTGACTGGTGCCGGTACTCGACCGGCGGCTCCACGCACCCCAATCAGGCGTTGGCGCTGGCCGTCGGTCAACCCGGAGACACCGTCCTGGTGTCCCGATCGGCGCACCGCAGCACCTTGCTCGGTCTCATCCTCGCGGGGTTGACGCCGGTCTGGCTGCCCAATGACATCGACCCGAAGTTCGGACTGCCCACCGGTCTGTCGCTGCCGGCGCTGTCCGCCGCGGTGCAGGCGCACCCGGATGCCGTGGGCCTGTTCCTCGTCGAACCGAGCTACGTGGGCACTATCTCCGACATCGCGGCTGCGATCGAGCTCGCGCACGCACGCGGGATCCCAGTCATCGTCGATCAGGCCTGGGGCGCCCACCTGGGGTTCCATCCGGCTTACCCCGCGCACGCGCCGGCCCTCGGAGCCGACGCGATGATCACGAGCGCCCACAAGATGCTGCCGGCGTACAGCCAGGGTTCGATCGCGGTCGCCCGTACCGGGTTGCTCGATCGCGACCGTCTCGATCGCGGCTTCGAGGCCACGGCGACGACCAGCCCGGCCGGATCCATCCTCGCGAGCGTCGACGCCGCGCGGGCCTTGCTGGCCGCGCCGATCGGGACGCAGTTGTTGCAGTTGCTCGTCGACAACGTGGCCGAGGCGCGAGACACACTGCGCAGGGAGCCGGCGCTTGCCGGTGCGACAGTCCCCGGCCCGGACGACTTTCCGGCTGGACGCTTCGACCCGGCCAAGCTGGTCGTCCTTCTGACGGCCACATCGCTGTCGGGCAACGACGTGGAGCGGGAACTGATCGCGGCCGGATTTCCGCTCGAGAGCGCCGATCACGACACGCTGCTACCGATCGTCACCATGTTCGACGACACCGAGCGAGTCGCGGCGCTGTGCCGGCAGCTGGCTACCGCCGCGGCCCGGGTGGAGCCGACCGCAGCGCGCCGGCGCGCGACCTCCCCGGTGTGGCAGCCGCCGCTGCCGCCCGCACCTCTGACGCCGCGGGAAGCGTTCTTCGCCAAGCACGAAAGGGTCCCCGCCGAACAGGCCGTGGGCCGGATCGCCGCGGAAGTGGTCGCGCCGTACCCACCTGGGATCCCGCTGCTCGTGCCCGGCGAAATGATCACCGCCGAGACCCTCGCCGCGCTGGCTGCAGCGGCACGCAGCGGCGTACGCATCGCCTACGCCGCCGACCCGTCACTGAGCAGCTACCAGGTCGTCGCCAGCTGACCTTCTCAGGCGACGGCATGAGCTGGTCGGCCGCGTGGTCGGTCTGCGATATGCGTACCGACCACTAGCGTGGAGATCGTGCGGGTGCATGAACTGTCGCGGACCGACGCGCGCCGGATCGCGGTGCGGGCGCAGCTCCTGGACAACGACAGACCGGCTGGGTTGCTCGACGTCGTGCGCCGCTTGACTCTGCTCCAGAGCGACTCGACCGCCGCCGTCGCGCCGAGCGCAGACCTGGTGGCGTGGAGTCGGCTGGGGTCGTCGTACCGGCCCGACGAGTTGTCCGAAGCCATCCAGGACCGGACGCTGGTCGAGCTGCGCGGGATGATCCGTCCGAGCGAGGATGTGGCGCTGTACAGCGCGAACATGGCTGAGTGGCCCGGCTCGGGCGAGGTGCCCGGATGGCGCGACGCCCAGGCCGAGTGGGTTGACGCCAATGCCGCGTTCCGCGCAGATATCCTCGACCGACTCGATGACCAGGGCCCAGTGACCTCCCGCGACATCCCCGACACCAGCTCGGTTCCGTGGAAGTCGAGCGGGTGGAACAACAACCGCAACGTCGTCATGATGCTGGAGTTCCTCGTGCTGCGGGGCGAGGTCGCCGCGGCTGGACGCCGAGGACGGGACCGCCTGTGGGATTTGGCGCATCGCATCTATCCGGACAACCCGCCGGTCCCCGCGGCCGACGCGGTGCGGATCCGCAACGAGCGCCGGCTGCGGGCCCTGGGACTCGCCCGGGCAGTGAGCACGGAGTGCCCGATCGAGCCGAACGACGTCGGCGATGTGGGCGAGCCCGCGGTGATTGACGGAGTCAGGGGGGAGTGGCGCGTCGACCCGGTGCTGGTGGGTCAACCGTTCCGCGGACGAGCGGCGCTGCTGTCACCGATCGACCGGCTGGTGTACGACCGAAGGCGCATGGTGGAGCTGTTCGAGTTCGACTACCAACTGGAGATGTACAAGCCCGCGGCCAACCGGCGTTGGGGGTACTGGGCGCTGCCGATCCTTTACGGGGACCGACTGGTCGGCAAGGTCGACGCCACCGCCGACCACAAGGCGGGTGTTCTTTCGGTCGACGCGATCCATCAGGACCTGCCGTTCACCAAGACGATGACTTCCGCCGTGCACCGCGAGATCACGGAGTTGGCCCGCTGGCTCGACCTGGAACTCGCCTGGCCGAGCTGACGTTTACGAGCCTCAGCGTCCCGGTTCCGTCCCGGAGCCCGTCGTGCGATCGACCTGGCTGCGGGTCGGGTCGAGAAAGACCATCTCGATACCGGGAAAGACCGCGACGAGTCGCCGCTCGGCTTCGTCGGCCACCTGCTCGATGTCATCGGCGGTGAGGCCGTCGGCGAACTCAACCTTGGCGGCGACCATGAAGCGTTCCGGGCCAAGCACGGTGGTCAGCAGAACCGGCACGCTCAGCACCTCTGGCAGCAACTCCAGTTCGTTCCGCAGTAACCGATTCACCTCCGGTGGCGCGGTCCGGCCGATGAGAAGTTCCGAATTGGCCCGGACGAGGACGAAGGCCGTTGTGGCGAGAAGCAGGCCGATGAGAATCGACGCGACGCCGTCCCACGTGGCACTGCCAGTAGCTTGGCTCAATGCCAGCCCGGTGGCGGCGAAGACCAGCCCAACCAACGCCGCGATGTCTTCGAACGTGACGGCCTTGAGCGGGGTGTCGGTCATCACGCGCAGATAGTCCAGCGGTCGCAGGTTCCAGCGCCGGGCATTGCCCCGTAACTGGGCGAGCCCACGCAGTAGCGAGACTGCCTCGATGACGAACGCCGCGGCCAGCACGATGAACGAGACGAGTGGATCACCGGTCTCGGCGCCGCCGTGCAGTTTGGAGACTCCCTCGAACACGGAGACGCCGGCCCCCGCAGCGAAGGTCGCGAGCGCCGCCAGCAGAGCCCACAGATAGGTCTCGCGGCCGTGGCCGAACGGATGCGCCTCATCAGGTGGACGGCGCCCGCGCCTGATGGCGATGAACAGCAGTACCTCGGTAATGGTGTCGGCCAGCGAGTGCGCGGCTTCGGACACCATGGCTGCCGACCCGCTGATCAGCGCCCCGACGATCTTCGCCAGCGCGACGCCGAGGTTGGCGAGGCCCGCGACCGCGACGGTGATCGTGCTCGCCGACGGTGACGGGTCGGCTTCGCGCGGACGGCCCACATTCAGACCGTAGTTCCTGCCGCGGCTAGACGCGCTCCTCGAATCGACTTACGACGTCGCAGCCGAGTTGGGAGAATGGCCCGGCCGATCCTGATTCCCCTATCTGTGCCCGTTCAGGAGGTCCGATGTCTCCCACTGGCCGCCCGCCGCAGCCGCAACCGATCCTGCCGCCGCCGGCCCTGGCCGCCGTCGTTCTCGTTCTGACCGTTGATCCGGGCGGCGAAGACCGGATCCGGGAGGTCCTCGAGGACCTGGGTGCCGCCGTGCGCACGGTCGCCTCCCGGATCACTGACGCCAACCTCAGGTGTGTCGTCGGAATCGGGTCCGACCTGTGGGACCGGTTGTTCACGGGTCCTCGGCCGCGCGAACTGCACCCCTTCCGCGAACTGGTCGGCGCCGTGCACACCGCGGTGTCGACCGCCGGTGATCTGTTCGTTCATCTGCGGGCCCAGCGGATGGACCTGTGCTTCGAACTCGCGCACCAGCTCGTGGATCGTCTCGGCCCGGTCGCCCGCGTGGTCGACGAGGTGCAGGGCTTCAGATACTTCGACGAGCGCGATCTGCTGGGGTTCGTCGACGGCACCGAGAGTCCGTCCGGAGCGGCGGCCGACTTCGCCGCGATCATCGACGACGAGGACCCGGACTTCGCCGGCGGCAGCTACGCGATCGTGCAGAAGTACGTGCACGACCTGACGGCGTGGAACGCACTGACCGTGGAGCAGCAGGAGCAGGCGGTCGGGCGCAGCAAGTCGGACAACGTCGAGCAGTCCGACGAGCAGAAGGCCTCGAACGCACACATAGCGCTCAACGTGCTGGCCGATGACGACGGCAATCAACTGCAGATCGTGCGCGCCAACATGCCGTTCGGGCGGGTAGGCGAATCGGAATTCGGCACCTACTTCATCAGCTATGCCGCGATGGCCTCGACCACCGAACAGATGCTGGACAACATGTTCATCGGCAAGCCGCGCGGCAACCACGACCGGCTGCTCGACTTCTCCACGGCGGTGACCGGCGCGCTGTTCTTCGTCCCCAGCACCGATTTCCTCGACGACCTTCCGCCGAAGCCGGGCTCGCCCGGGGGTGGCTCAACCTCGCCGGCGTAGGGCGATCAGCAGCCCTCATTGGCCGGCCTCTTGCGGCTCGACGCACTCAGCCCAGCGCGTTCCTGAGTACGGCGACCGCTTCGGCCGCGGTGTCGGCCACGACGAGTGGGAGCGGCCGGCCGTCGGCGTCAGTCACGGTCCAACCGCGCAGGCAGACCACGGGCTTGCCGGCGCGCGTCGCCAGGGCGATCTCGCTGAGCGTTCCCCAGCTGCCGCCGACGGAAATCAGTCCGTCCGCGGCGTTGACGAGCAGGGCATTGCGCATCTGCCCGAGGCCGGTGGCAAGCGCAACGGAGAGATGCTCGTTCCCACCGTCGGAGCGGTCGCCCGGCAGGAGCCCGACAACCTCTCCGCCGGCCTCGCGCGCTCCCTGCGCGGCGGCGGCCATGATGCCGTCAAGCCCGCCGGTCACGACGAGCACGCCGTCGCGGGCCAGCAGCGCGCCGACCTCACGGGCCAGTTCGAGCAGTTCGTCGGCGACCTCACCACCGGTTCCACTGACTGCGATCGTCAACGGCCGCGACACGGCAGCGTCACGTCTCAGTGCCGCGGCGCGTGACGATCCCGCGCACGAACCCGGCCTGCCCACCGTGTTGCAGATCGTCGCTGACGACGCTCACCAGACGCACCCCGAGCGTCACCGGGGGATCCCACGACTCGTCCACGATGCGCTCCAGGTCGGCGTCGGTGAGCCCCTCCACGTAGCGGACCGTCTGTTCGTGCACCGCGTCGTGGTAACCGAGCAAGAGCTCGGGCGACTCGACGCGCACAGCGACGACGTCGTCGGCGGATTGCCCGTAGCCGGTCGCCTGGCGCGGGAACGGCAGGCCGAAGCGGTCGCTCCAACCGTCGGCCAACCACACCTGCTCGGTGTGCGCGGCCTCGGCCACATGACTGTCCTGGACGCGAGTGAGATGCCAGACCAGCCACGCGATCGAGTTGGCCTCGCCGTCGACCCGGAACTGAAGTTGGTCGGCGTCAAGACCGTCGACCGCTCGATGGACGACGTCCCGCACCCGTCCG
Organism: Jatrophihabitans sp.; assembly: GCA_025966255.1. Lineage (GTDB taxonomy): Bacteria > Actinomycetota > Actinomycetes > Mycobacteriales > Jatrophihabitantaceae > Jatrophihabitans. Next base: position 850 of record JAOPVG010000416.1, on the reverse strand, counting down.
AATGCGTCGACCAACAGCTCAGCAGTGCTCACCATGATCTGCACGCTAGCTGTCGGGCCCAGCCGAGCCGGCACCGGCCGCGCGCAGGTGCAGACCGGCCACCCGCACGACCCAGCCGCGGCCGAGTGCGCACCGAGATCAGCGGGCGAGGACGGCGTGGGCGACGACCAGGTCTTCCCAGGACATCCCCGAACTCTTGAACAGCACCGGCCGACTCAGGTCCAGAGTGGCGGCATTCCGGACCACCGCGGCCATCGGAATGAGCGACTCCGCCGTGATCGCTCCCTCCGCAACGGCCATGATCACATCGCCCGCCTCCCGCAGCGCAGTCACGATGTCCTCGACGACGACCTGGGCGCGGGACAGGAACCGGGCGTCGACCTCGCGGGCGTCGGCCTCATGCGAGCCGACCGCGATGACGGTGGCATCGTCGGCCAGCAGCGCGGAGTCGAACAGCGGGGTTCGGGATGTCGTCGCGCAGACGATGATCGACGCAGTGCGCAGCAACGGTCCAAGCGCGGAGTCGCCCGCCGGCAGGCCCTCGTAGCCAATCCCGGCCGCCACCGATACGGGTTCGAGGACCACGTGGTGCACCTCGCCCACGCCCGAGGGGAGGCACTCGCGCAGCGCCGCCACGTGGCCGCGGGCCTGGGGTCCGGCGCCGAACACAACCACGTCCGGTGGAGGGGCGTAGCGCTCGAGCGCCGGCCGGATCGCCGCGACTGTCACCGACGGCGTACGGAGCGACGTGAGGGCGGTGCCGTCGAGCATCGCCCGCAGCCCCAGTGTTGCGGCGTCGTATAGTAGGTAGGTAGCCGAAACCCGAGGGCGGCCAACCCGCGGGTTGTCG
>JAOPVG010000399.1 GCA_025966255.1 Jatrophihabitans sp. | reverse complement strand
CCCGCTACCAAGGCGGCGAGTTGCGGTGGTACCGCGCGCTCGGTATCGGCACGCGTCCCTCGCGCGTGCTGCGCCGCGGCGAGGTCGAGGTGCTCGGCCACCGCGGTCGGCGGGAATCCGAGCGCGGCTCCCTGCCGGAGACGGCCGTGATTGTCGAGTGCCGCTCCGGCGAGGAACCCTTCGCCGTGGCGCTGGGCGACAGCGCGTTCACCGGTTTCGTCTCGTGGTTGGAATCCTCAGCCCCAATGGCGTGATCGCTCGCGGCCTCGGGTTTCGTGACGGACCTGGGCCACAGCCCCGAGATGGAGGCGAACGCCAGGTTGTCGTGGGTGTCCAGCTGGCGGATCTCGCCGCCGCCACCGACAACGGGCTGATTCGACGGCTCCTGTCGCAGCACTGCTAGGGCTGGGGGATCAGGTTCAGTCTCTCCACGACGTCGTCGGCTTGAACCGCTGCGCTCGGACCGATGTCGATCCGGATCGCCTGCTCGTCCGGCCCGGGCGGTTCGAGGTCCGCGAACTGCGAGTCGAGCAGGTCCGGGGGCATGAAGTGCCCGTGCCGCGTGGCGATGCGCGCGGCGATCTGCTCACGGGTTCCGGCGAGGTAAACGAACACGACGTTCTCCGCCCGCAGCACGTCCCGATAGCTGCGTTTGAGCGCGGAACAGGTCACCAGCCCCGGCTCACCGGCGTCGGTTCGCTCGCGGATCCATTCGGCGATGCGCTCCAGCCACCGCCAGCGGTCGGCGTCGGTCAGCGGATGCCCGGCGGCCATCTTCGCGATGTTCTCGGGCGGGTGCAGTTCGTCGCCCTCGCACAGGTCCCAGCCGAGCCGACCGGACAGCATCCCGGCGACCGTCGACTTCCCGCAGCCCGACACCCCCATCAGCACGAGGACGGGCGGTTGGCTCACCTCTCTCCGCCCGGTTTCCACAGCACGTCACCGTCCGGGTTGGCGATCCGGCCCAGGATGAACAGCAGGTCGGAGAGGCGGTTCAGGTAGAGCAGGGCTTCGCGATTGGTGTGCTCGGCGTCGGCCTCATAGAGCAGCCAGGCGCTGCGCTCGGCCCGCCGGGCCAGCGTGCGCGCGCTGTGCAGCAGGGCCGCGCCGGGCGTGCCGCCGGGCAGGATGAAGCTGTCCAGCTTCGGCACCTCGGCGTTGAACTGGTCACACCAGGCCTCAAGGCGCTCGACGTACGCCGGCTCGATGCGCAGCGGCGGATATGCCGGATCGGGCACGACGGGGGTGCACAGGTCCGCCCCCAGGTCGAAAAGGTCGTTCTGGACGCGGCTCAGCACCGCGACGACCCGGTCGGGCAGGGCGCCGAGAGCGACGGCCACGCCGATCGCGGCGTTGGTCTCGTCGCAGTCGGCGTACGCGCGCACCCGCGGATCCGTCTTGCGGACCCGCGACATGTCCCCGAGGGCCGTGGTGCCGTCGTCGCCGGTCTTCGTGTAGATGCGGGTGAGGTGTATGGCCATGCTCCGACCCTAACCGCCCCCGGGCGGCCCGACCGATGGCGACGCTAGCCTGGGTGCGTGCAGGTGCTGAGGGTGACAGGTGGGGCTCGCCTCGCCGGCAGTGTCGACGTCGTCGGAGCCAAGAACAGCGTCCTGAAGTTGATGGCCGCTGCCCTGCTGGCTCCAGGGGCCACGACCTTGGGCAACCTGCCGGCCATCTCCGACGTGACGATCATGCGCCAGCTTCTGGAGCGGCTCGGTTGCGGCGTCGTCGAGACGACCGAGGGCGCGATAGATCGCGTCACCATCACGACCCCGGACTCGATCAATCCCGAGGCGCCCTATGAGCTGGTGCGCAAGATCCGGGGCTCGATCTGCGTGCTCGGCCCCCTGCTGGCCCGCACCGGACGGGCCAAGGTGGCGCTGCCGGGCGGCGACGCGATCGGTTCACGGCCCCTCGACATGCACTTCGCCGGCCTCGAGCGCATGGGCGCCGAGATCCGCACCGAGCACGGCTACGTGGTGGCCGAGGCGCCGGATCTGCGCGGTGCGTCGATCTGGCTGGACTTCCCGAGCGTCGGCGCCACCGAGAACATCATGACCGCGGCCGTGCTCGCCAAGGGCACCACGGTGATCGACAACGCCGCTCGCGAGCCGGAGATCGTCGACCTCTGCCGGATGCTCGTGGCGATGGGCGCCCGCATCGACGGCATCGGCTCGTCCACGCTCGAGATCACCGGCGTCGAGGAGTTGCAGCCGACCAACCACGACGCGGTGGCCGACCGGATCGTCGCCGGTACTTGGGCACTGGCCGCCGTGGCCACCCAGGGCGACGTGACGGTCCGCGGTGCCAACGCCGCCCATCTCGAGATCGCGCTCGACAAGGTGATGCAGGCCGGCGGCGAGGTCGAGGTTCTCGCCGATGGATTCCGGGTCGTCATGGATCGGCGGCCCAAGAGCTTCGACGTCGTGACGCTGCCGTATCCGGGCCTGGCCACCGACCTGCAGCCGCAGGCCATCGCGGCGCTGTCGATCGCCGACGGCACGGCGATGATCACGGAGAACCTGTTCGAGGCCCGCTTCATGTTCTGCGACGAGATCGCGCGCATGGGCGCCGACGTGCGCACCGACGGCCACCATGCCGTTGTGCGCGGCCGGGAACGGCTCTCCGGCGCACCGGTGCGGGCCACCGACATCCGGGCCGGCGTCGGGCTGGTGATCGCCGGCCTGGTGGCCGAGGGTGTCACCGAGGTTGCCGAGATCCACCACATCGACCGCGGCTACGTCCGCTTCGAGGAACAGTTGCGCGCCCTCGGCGCCGACGTGCAGCGGGTCGAGTCAGTGAGTTTCGGCGGCTGAAGTCGAGTCGCTCGGCGCGACCGCACCCGCCTGCCGGACCCGCCGGTCGTGTATCGCGCGGATGAAGGCGAGGGCGATGAAGTACGCGCTGCCGACGACGAGCATGACCCGCACGAAGTAGTAGTGGTGCGGGTAGGTGATGGTTCCGACGGCCACGCCGCCGATCCAGATCGTTGCACCGACGATCGTGAACGGCCGCAGGTAGCGGGCCCGAGCGATGTGTGGGTACGGCATGTTGCTCAGGCACAGCGCGGACAGGATGAGGGTGATGACGGCGCCGAGCCAGGTCCGCGCCTCCAAGAGGAACATGACCGGCGCGACGATGTTCCAGGCCGCGGGGAAGCCGCGGAACCAGTTGTCCTCGGTCATCATGTCCTTGCGGGCGAACCAGATCGCCGACGTGAAGACCATGACGCACAGCACGGCGATGCCGAAGTTGTTGTGTGGGACGACGTGGAACTGATACATGAAGCAGGCCGGCACGACCACGCACGTCACGTAGTCGATGATCAGGTCGAGCAGGAAGCCGTCGATGCGCGGCACCCGCCGCTCGACCTCCAGGGCGCGGGCGATCGGGCCGTCGACGCCGTCGATGAGCAGCGTCAGTAGCAGCCAGACCATGGCGTAGTCGGGCTTGCCGACGAGCACATCGCGCAGCCCCAGCATTGCCGCCACGATGCCGAGCGTGGTGAAGCCGTGCACCAGCCATGCGCTGCGGATCTGCGCCGAGGTGTACTCGGCGCCGGACTGGCGGAAGGGCGAGGTCACGGCTGGCACCCTATGCGGTGCGCGCTGATCCGCAGTCCAGGGGCCGACCAGGTGGCGGAATGATCGCCGGTCAACCTAGGGCCCCAGAACGGCGCGGGCGTGATCGGCATCGCCGTGGAAGACAAGCACGTCGAACATGCCGTCGCGCCGCTTGGACATCGACGAGCGGATGCTGGCCTCGCCCAGCTGCGCGCGCCGCTCGAGCGCGTCGTGGCGCGTGACGCCGGAGAGGATGACCGTCAGCAGGCCCAGATCGGGGGACTCGGTGGCGTCGACCGGCCGGACTGCGCGGGTGGGCCGCGATGGACTGAACACCCAGCGCATGATGAGCGCGAGGATGAGGATCACCAGGATCGCGACAATTCCCGCAGACGGGTCGTTACCCACGCCCTCATCATCCTCCGTCCGCGAGGTGGTGGCGCAGTCCCTTTTCACCGGATCGCATCATGTGATCGTGATTGAGGCGCAGGGCCGGCCGGAACAACCGCCCGGCCGCGCGGAGCAGGCCGATACCCACGTCGACGTCCTCGTCGAAGATCGCCACCGCGCCCGGCCCGTCGCCCGTGACCGTCCATTGACTGGTGCCGGCCAGGTCACCTTCCATGTGGGCGCGGAGCGTCATCGCGGCCGCGTCCTCGACGTCGCGATGCATCAGGAAGGTGAGGTCGTAGGGCAGCAGGCTGCGGCAGGTGACCTCGCCCGAGACGTCGTCGATGCGCCGGGTCGAGCGCACCTGCGGCCACCACTGCGGGTAGCTCTCGACGTCGGCCAGCGCGGCGTAGACGCGGTCCGGCGGAGCGGGCAGCCGCCAGTGCGTCCGGAACACGTAGTGCGAACTCGCCATGGGCCCATCCAACAGGGCTTGCGAAATCGGCCACACTGCAGTGGCGAGCAGGCGGCTTGCGGGCATGCCTCGGAATACACTCAGGCGCTGCCCATGGAGGTGCCGGAATGCCCTTTCCCACGGACGAGAACCACGACAAACCCTGGCTGATGCGCACGTACGCCGGCCACTCGTCGGCGAAGGAATCGAACATCCTCTACCGCCGCAATCTCGGCAAGGGGCAGACCGGGCTGTCCGTCGCCTTCGACCTGCCGACCCAGACGGGCTACGACCCGGATGCCGAGCTCGCTCGCGGCGAGGTGGGCAAGGTGGGCGTCCCGATCTCGCACGTCGGTGACGTCCGCGCACTGTTCGACGGAATCCCCATGGAGCAGATGAACACCTCCATGACGATCAACGCCCCGGCGATGTACATGCTGGCGCTCTATCTGACCGTCGCGGAGGAGCACGGAGCCGACTTCGCCAAGCTGTCGGGCACCACGCAGAACGACATCATCAAGGAGTACCTGTCCCGCGGCACGTACGTGTTCCCGCCCGCGCCGTCGATGCGGCTGATCACCGACATGATCGCGTACGCGGTGGCGAACGTGCCGAAGTGGAACCCGATCAATGTCTGCAGCTACCACCTGCAGGAGGCCGGGGCCACGCCCGTCCAGGAAGTCTCGTTCGCCCTCTGTACGGCCATCGCGGTGCTGGACTCGGTCAAGGAGTCCGGACAGGTGCCCGAGCACAAGTTCGGGGAGATCGTCGCCCGCATCTCCTTCTTCGTGAACGCGGGCGTGCGGTTCATCGAGGAGATGTGCAAGCTGCGGGCCTTCGGCCAGCTCTGGGACGAGATCACGCTCGAGCGGTACGGGGTGCAGGACCCGAAGCACCGCCGCTTCCGCTACGGCGTGCAGGTCAACTCGCTCGGCCTCACCGAGGCCCAGCCCGAGAACAACGTCTACCGCATCCTGCTCGAGATGCTGGCGGTGACGATGTCGAAGGACGCGCGGGCGCGGGCCGTCCAACTGCCGGCGTGGAACGAGGCGCTGGGCCTGCCGCGGGCCTGGGACCAGCAGTGGTCGCTGCGGATGCAGCAGGTGGTGGCGTTCGAGTCCGACCTGCTCGAGTACGACGACATCTTCGAGGGCTCCAAAGTCGTCGAGGCGAAGGTCGAGGAGATCAAGCAGGGCGCGCGCAAGGAGATCGACCACATCCTCGAGATGGGCGGCGCCGTCGTCGCCGTCGAGTCGGGCTACCTGAAGTCGGCGCTCGTGTCGTCCCTGGCCCTGCGCCGCCGGCGGATGGAGTCGGGCGAGGACGTCGTGGTGGGCGTCAACAAGTACACCGAGAGCGAGCCCAACCCGCTCGTGGGTGGCACCGACGGCGGGATTCTCACCGTCGACCCCGCGGTTGAAGAGGCGGCCAAGAAGGCGGTCCAGGCCTGGCGAGCCGATCGCGACGCGAGCGCGGTCGACGAGGCGCTCACCGCATTGCGCGACGCCGCGAAGACGGACGAGAACCTGATGGAGGCCTCGCTCACCTGCGCGCGGGCCGGGGTCACCGTGGGGGAGTGGTCGGGCGTGCTCCGCGAGGTGTTCGGCGAGTACCGCCCGCCCACCGGCGTGGCCGGGGCCAGCGGAGGCGGCCATGAGGGCTCACTCGGTGACGTCCAGGCGCGGGTGAAGGCACTCGGCGAGGAGTTGGGTCGGCCGCTGAAGTTCCTGGTCGGCAAGCCCGGCTTGGACGGCCACTCCAACGGGGCCGAGCAGATCGCCGTCCGCGCGCGGGATGCCGGCTTCGAGGTCGTCTACTCCGGCATCCGACTCACGCCGGCGCAGATCGTGGCCGCCGCGGTGGAGGAGGACGTCGACGTGGTCGGGCTGTCGGTGCTGTCCGGCTCACACCTGTCGGTCATCCCCGCCATCGTCGAGGGCCTGAAGGCGGCCGACCTGCACGACGTCCCGGTCATCGCCGGCGGCATCATTCCCGAGGCCGACGCGGAGAAGCTGCGCGCGGCCGGGGTGGCGCGGGTGTTCACGCCGAAGGACTTCGAGATCACGACGATGCTCGGGGCGATCGTCGACGCCATCGAGGAAGCGCGTACCTCACGACTTTGACCCTGTCAGGCTCGCTGCGACGACTCGCTGGCGGGCCTGACAGGGTCAAAGTAGGGACGGTTCAGCGCTCGGTCTTCAGGCTCCGGCTGACCAGCGGGATCACGATGGCCGCGGCGATCAGGTGGGCGCTCATCAGCGTCACCTTGGTTGACGCGGCGGTGGCGCCGGCGAAGATGTCGGGCACGACCGACAGCGCGGTCAGCGCGTAGGCGGTGACCTGGAACGTGTGCGCGGGACGCTTCGTCCACCTGTTCAGGCCGGCGGCGATCGCCAGGCCGGCGGCCACGCAGCTGAAAACCATGATCGTGCAGGCGCCGACGTTGAGTTCGACGACGTCAGCGGCTGTGCCACCCATGTTGCCGACGGCCAGGTGGACGCCGGAGGCCCGGACGATGCCGGTGAGGACCTCGGTGGCGACCGACGCGAGTATCGCGGCGACCAGGCCGGCGCGCCACAGGGCGGAGGTGGAGGTCGAGACGGTGGAGCGGGAAGTGGCGGTCGTGACGCTCATGGCAGTTCTCCGTCGATTGGGCGGCTCCGGTGTGGCGCCGTTCTGCCCATACGTCGGACCGGCCGCGTCGTTTTCGACACCATCACCAAGAGAACGTCCAAGATTCTGCTCGAGCAGCCTCAGCCCGGGGACTGCTGACCCCAGCCGGCTCAGCCTTCGAAATCATCCGGATCCGGACCGATGCGCTGATTTCTGTTGAGGGCGCTGATGGCGTCGATGTCGTCGGGATCGAGCTCGAAGCCGAACACATCGAAGTTCTCCCGGATGCGCTCAGGGGTCACCGACCTGGGGATGACGATGTTGTCGAGCTGCAGGTGCCAGCGGATCACTGTCTGGGCCGGCGTGACTGCGTACTTCTCGGCGATGGCGGTGATGATGGGATCGCGCAGAAGCTCGCCGCCCCTGCCGATCGGTGACCACGCCTCCGTGGCGATGTGATGCCTGCGGTGAAAGGTCCGCAGCGGCTCCTGGGTCAGGTACGGGTGCAGCTCGATCTGATTGACGGCGGGGGCGACCGTGGCCGCGTCCAGCAGGCGCCGCAGGTGCGAGGTCTGGAAATTCGACACCCCGATCGCGCGCGTGCGCCCGTCGCTGTGCAACTTCTCCATCTCGCGCCATACCTCGACGTAGCGGTCGGTCTTCGGCAGCGGCCAGTGGATGAGGTACAGGTCGAGGTACGAGACGCCCAGCTTCGTGAGGCTGGCGTCGAAGGCCTTTTCGACATCCCCCGCCTTGTGCGCGCCGTTGTCCAGCTTCGTCGTGAGGAAGATGTCCTTGCGCGGGATGCCGGACGAGACGATCGCCCTCCCGACACCCTCCTCGTTCTGGTACATCGCGGCGGTGTCGATCGAGCGGTAGCCGGTCTCCAGCGCCGTCGCCACCGCCTTCTCAACCTCGTCCGGGGTCACTTGGAACACCCCGAAGCCGAGCTGGGGCATGCTCGCCCCGGTGTTCAGCAGAATTCTCGGTTGGTCGGCCATATAGATCCGTCCCCCTGCTCATGTCCTTTTTCAGATTGGGCCATCGGGTACTTACCCAGCCCGGACGGACCGGTAGCGTCGCCACCTGTGCGCCTGGTCATCGCCCGTTGCAGCGTCGATTACATCGGACGGCTGACGGCCCATCTCCCTCTCGCCAAGCGGCTGTTGCTCGTGAAGGCCGACGGCTCGGTGCTCGTCCATGCCGACGGCGGCTCGTACAAGCCGCTGAACTGGATGAGCCCGCCGTGCTCCCTTGTCGAGACCGATGCGACGTGGACGGTCACCAACAAGGCCGGCGAGCAGTTGATCATCACGATCGAGTCGGTGGAGCACGACTCCGCGCACGAGCTCGGCGTCGATCCCGGGCTGGTCAAGGACGGGGTCGAGGCGCATCTGCAGAAGCTGCTCGCTGAGCACATCCACACCCTCGGCGCCGGCTACCGGCTCGTGCGCCGCGAGTTCCCGACCCCGATCGGACCCGTCGACCTGCTCGCCCGCGACCCGGGCGGTATCGCCGTCGCCGTCGAGATCAAGCGGCGCGGCGAGATCGACGGCGTTGAGCAGCTCACCCGCTACCTCGACCTGCTCAACCGCGACCCGTTGCTCGCGCCCGTGCGCGGAGTGTTCGCCGCGCAGGAGATCAAGCCCCAGGCCCGGACGTTGGCCGAGGACCGCGGCATCACCTGCCTGGTCCTCGACTACGACTTGTTGCGAGGGATCGACGATCCGTCCCAGCGGCTGTTCTGACACAGTTCCGCTATGCCTCTCGTCCTGCTCGAAAACGGATCCGTCGAGGGCGTGCGCGTCCTCACCTTGAACGACCCGGACAAGCGCAACGCGATGTCGCCGCAGCTACAGGCCGAACTCGGTGCTGCCGCCGACGTAGTCGCTGCCGACAAGGCCGCCCGCGTGCTGGTGGTGACGGGCAATGGTCCTGGCTTCAGCGCCGGCGCCGACCTGCCCGCCGTGTTCGGTGAGCTGTTGGGTGCGGACATCGCCGATGTTCGGACGGGCCTGCGCGCGATCTACGACAGCTTCCTGCGCATCCGTCGTCTCGAGATCCCGACGATCGCCGCCGTGAATGGTGCCGCCGTGGGTGCGGGTGTGAATCTCGCGATGTCGTGCGACGTCCGGATTGCCGGACCGCACGCCAAGTTCGGGATCACGTTCACGAAGCTCGGCCTGCACCCCGGCGGCGGTTGTACGTACTTCCTCACCCAGGCACTCGGTCGGCAGAAAGCGCTGTCGCTGATCATGGAGGGCGGCATGCTCGACGCCGCGGAGGCCCTGCGGCTCGGGCTTGTCCTCGAGGTGGCCGACGATCCGTTCGAAGCCGCGCTTGCGACCGCCGGCCGCTGGGCCGAGGTCGACCCGTCCCTGGCCCGCGACATCAAGCGCGCCGTAGGGATGGCCGAGCGCGGCAACTTCGAGGAGACCCTCGACTTCGAATCCTGGGCGCAGGCCGCGTCGACCCGCAGCCCGCAGCTGGCCGAGGCAATCGCCCGATTCACCCGCTGACGGCCCGTGAGGTAGCCCTCAGTCCGAACCTGCGGCTCCGCCCGGCACACTAAAGTCCCAGCGGTTCGGGCCGCTTCGGTGCGATCCCGATGGTACGAGGATCATCTTTGAGGAGGACGGGTTCATGGCGCGGGAGTTCCACAAAGTTGGTGTGGTCGGGCTCGGCACGATGGGCGCCGGAATCGTCGAGGTGTTCGCCCGCAGCGGGCTGACCGTTCTCGCCGTGGAGAAGGACGACACTGCCCTCGCCCGTGGCCGCGCCCACCTGGAGGGATCTGTTGCCCGCGGCGTGGAACGCGGCAAGCTCACGACCGAGGAACAGGCGGCGCTGCTGGATCGGGTCAGTTTCGGCACCGACCTGTCCGTCATGGCCGATGTCGATCTCGTCGTTGAAGCCGTACCGGAGCAGCTCGACCTCAAGCGGGAGGTCTTCAACAAGCTCGGCAGCATCTGCAAGCCCGAGACGATCCTCGCGAGCAACACCTCGTCCCTGTCGATCACCGAGATCGCGGTGTCCACCGACCGGCCCGGCAAGGTCGTCGGTATGCACTTCTTCAACCCGGCGCCGGTCATGAAGCTGGTGGAGGTCATCCGCACCGTCGTCACCGAGTAGGACGTCGTCGACGACGTCGAGGCCTTCGCCCAGAAGCTCGGCAAGACCGACGTCACCATCGGCGACCGTGCCGGCTTCATCGCCAACGCGCTGCTCTTCGGGTACCTGAACCACGCCGTGGCGCTGTATGAGTCCAACTACGCCAGCCGCGAGGACATCGACGCGGCCATGAAGCTCGGCTGCGGACTGCCCATGGGTCCGCTCGCCCTGCTTGATCTCATCGGGCTGGACACCGCCTACGAGATCCTCGACACGATGTACAGCCAGTCGCGCGACCGCCTGCACGCACCGCAGCCGATCTTCAAGCAGATGATGACGGCCGGGATGCTCGGCCGAAAGAGCGGTCGGGGCTTCTACACCTACGACGCGTCCGACTCGCCCAACGTCGTCGACGACGACCTGACCCCGCCGGTCAACGCCGCGATCGAGGGCGCCCGCGAGGTGTCGAAGGTCGGCGTGGTCGGTTCCGGCACGATGGCCACCGGCATCGTCGAGGTGTTCGCGAAGGCCGGCTACGACGTCACCTTTGTCGCCCGCAGCGCCGAGAAGACCGACAAGGTGCTCGCCACGATCACCCGCTCGCTCGAGAAGGCCGTCGGTCGCGGCAAGCTGTCCGAGGCCGAGC
>JAOPVG010000381.1 GCA_025966255.1 Jatrophihabitans sp. | reverse complement strand
CCGGCGAGGTGTTCGGCACCGCCCCGGTGTCCGGGCCGGAGGATGTCGATCTCGCCTACAAGGCCGCCGCACGGGCATTCGAGAGCTGGCGCGAGACCACGCCCAGCGACCGGCAGCAGGCACTGCTCAAGTTCGCCGCCGCCATGGAGGGCCGCGCCGAGGAGATCATCGCGGCCGAGTGTGAGAACACCGGCAAGCCGATCGAGTTGACGCGCACCGAGGAGATCCCGCCGGCGCTCGACCAGATCCGCTTCTTCGCCGGTGCCGCGCGCGTGCTCGAGGGGCGCAGTGCCGGCGAGTACCTGGCGGGCTACACGTCCTACGTGCGCCGCGAGCCGATCGGAGTCTGCGGCCAGGTGACGCCCTGGAACTACCCGATGATGATGGCCGTCTGGAAGTTCGCTCCCGCCCTCGCCGCCGGAAACACCGTCGTTCTCAAGCCCAGTGACACCACGCCGGTGAGCACGGTGCTGATGGCCGAGATCGCGGCCGAGTTCTTCCCGCCCGGCGTCTTCAACGTGATCTGCGGTGACCGCGACACCGGCCGCGCGCTCGTCACGCACAAGATCCCGGCAATGGTGTCGATCACCGGGTCGGTGCGCGCCGGCATGGAGGTCGCCGAAGCCGCCGCGCAAGACCTCAAGAAGGTGCACCTCGAACTCGGTGGCAAGGCTCCGGTGATCGTGTTCGACGACGCCGACCTCGCCGACGCGGCCGAGAACATCGCCATCGCCGGCTATTTCAACGCCGGCCAGGATTGCACCGCCGCGACGCGCGTGCTCGTCGGCCCGGGCATCGCCGACGAGTTCGCGGCGGCGCTGGCCGAGCAGGCCCGCAACACCAAGGTCGGTGCGCCGGACGAGGACGACGTCCTCTACGGCCCGCTCAACAACGCCGCCCAGCTCGACCGGGTCGGCGGGATGTTGAGTCGGCTGCCCGATCACGCCCAGGTGCTGGCCGGCGGGCACCGTCAGGGTGAGCGCGGATATTTCTGGCAGCCGACCGTGGTCAGCGATCTGCAGCAGGACGACGAGGTGAGCCAGAACGAGATCTTCGGTCCGGTGATCACCGTGCAACGCTTCACCGACGAGGACGAAGCGGTGCGATGGGCCAACGGCGTCGAGTACGGGTTGTCGTCGTCGGTGTGGACGAAGGATCACGGCCGGGCCATGCGCATGACGAAACGCCTCGACTTCGGCTGCGTGTGGGTCAATTGCCACATCCCGCTCGTCGCCGAGATGCCGCACGGCGGGTTCAAGCACTCCGGCTACGGCAAGGACCTCTCGGTCTACGGCCTCGAGGACTACACCCGCATCAAGCACGTCATGCACAACATCGGGAGCTGAATGTTGGGGCCGCCGCGCTGCCCGGTGCTGCCTCGCGGGGCCTAGCCTGACGACCATGAGCCACACCTTGGGCGCCGAGATGGTCGCCAACGTCCACTCGGTCCTGGTGCAGGCCGGCGATGCCGTCGAGCCTGACACGATGGTGGTGCTGCTCGAGTCGATGAAGATGGAGATCCCGGTGCTGGCCGAGGTGAAGGGCCGGGTCCGCGAGATCGCGGTGTCGCCCGGCGACAGCATCCAAGAGGGCGACGTGATCGCGGTGATCGACACCTGACCATCGGCCGGCCCAACCGGCCTGACACCGGCATGGCGACACCTACACTGCCGGCGTGAAGTTCGTCTTTCTCCAGACCGGCATGACCGGCTATCAGGACGCGTGCCTGAGGGCTCTGCACAAGCAGGGTCACCAGATCCTCAACGTGTTCCCGGGGAAGATCCACAACACCGAGTTCAAGGTCGAGGACTTCGCCAGCTACGGCGACGTCCTCACCTGGACCGACAGCCCGCCGGAGGACGAACTACTGCGCGCGGTCAAACAGTTCGATCCGGACGCGATCATGATGGCGTCGTGGGGCCAGCCCACGTATCGCAAGGTGATGGCCAGCATGCGGGGTCGCGCCCTGCGCATCCTCTTCTCCAGCAACATCTGGGAGAACACGCCGCGGCAGTGGATCGGCCGGGCGACCCATCGGGTGTACCTGCGCCCTCTCTACGATTGCGTCTTCGTGCCGGGTGATCGCTCGGAGTGGATGGCGCGCCGGCTCGGCTTCCGCAACGACCAGGTGATCCGCGGCGCGAATTCGGCCGACGTGGAGGTGTTCGACCGCGGGCCGCGGTCGGCGAGTCAGCTCGCGGCGTCGCGCCGGTTCCTCTTCTCCGGACGGCTGATGCCCTACAAGGGGGTGTCGGTGTTGCGCGCGGCCTACGAGATCTACCGCGCCGGCGAGTCGGACCCGTGGGATGTCGACGTGGTCGGGAAGGGCGAGCTCGCCGGGGAACTCGAAGCGCTGCCCGGAGTCACGATGCACGGCTTCGTCCAGCCCGAGGAGCTGGCCGAGCTCATGCACAACTCGGCCTGCCTGGTGCTGCCGTCCTTCATCGACTTCTTCGGTGTCGTCGTCCACGAAGCCGCGACCGCCGGTCAGGTGCTGATCTGTTCAGACGCGGTCGGGGCAACGCCGTACCTGCTGCAGGATTACTTCAACGGGTGGACGGTGCCGTCCGGGAGCGTTCGCGCTCTTGCCGACGCCATGTCGCGCGTTACCGCGCTGTCGGGTGATCAGCTCGCGGCGATGTCCGAAGGCAGCCGCAGTCTCGCCAAGCGGCAGAGCCCGACGATCTGGGCGCAGAATCTGAGTGGCGAGGTCGAGTACCGGCGCGCGGCCGGCGACCATCTCGCCAACGGCTCGCGGCTCAAGTCGATCATCCGAGCGTGAGCAGGAACTCCCGCGTCTGCCGAGCGGCCCGGGCCCAGGTGAACGAGGCGGCGTAGTCGCGCGCGGCCGCGATCGCCTCGGGTGATTCGTTGAGCGCCGCCCGGATCGCATCGGCGAGAGCCGGCGCGGTAAAGCCGGCCATCATCGTGGCGTGGCCCTGCGCTACTTCGCGAATCGCTTCGTCCGGACCGACGACCACCGGCTTGCCGAGCTGCATGCCCTCCACGACCGGCAGCCCGAAGCCCTCGAAGTCCGATGGGAACAGGACGACCGCGCAGCCCACCATCAAGGCGTGGAAGTCGTCGTCGGCGAGGTAGGGCGAGAGTACGACGTGGGCCCGGATGCCGAGGTCACCGACGAGCCCGTCGAGCTCGGTGCGGGACTGCTCGGTGAGTCCGACGATGTTGAGCCTCGGCGTGCTTGCCGTGACCACCCCGGCGGCGATCAGGTCGCGCCACGCCTCGAGCACCATTTCGACGTTCTTGTTGCTGTGATGGCCGAATGCAATGACGTACGGCTCCACGCTCGTCCGAGGCCAGTCGGCCACGTGATCGGCACCGTGATGAACGACCACCGCCGGTCGCGAGCGCAGGCGTGGGTGCAGGTTGTGGAAGTCGGTCAGCGTGCGCTGCGAGATGCACACGTAGCCGCGGGCAACTGCATAGGCGCGGCGGTAGCTCAGCGTGCGGATGGCCCGCCGCGACGCAGGGAACTGTTCGGGCCGCAGCTCGTGCCGCAGGTCGTGGACGACGACGACGAGCGGCACGTCCACACCGAGCAGGGTCGTCGACGGCCGCGCGGCGATGATCGCGTCGGGCCGCCAGGTCCGGGCGATCCGCCGCACGGCCCGCGTTTCGAACACCGGTCGCCACAGCAGGTCGGGCCGGGGAACGGACACCCGGCTCACGGTCACCCCGGGCCGGGCTACCTGCATGTCCTGGTCGCCGAGCAGGACCCGCAGCTCGTCGTCGGGAAACTCGACGTGCCAGTGCCGCAGCAGGTTCACGACGTACGTCGAGATTCCGCCATTGCCACAGCCGACGGCATCGACGAGAACCTTCACGGCGCCCCTTCTTCTGGCTCGTTTCGCCCATGTCGGCGCTGGGTGGCCATCAGATCACGGCGCTGGTTGGCGTCGGCAATCCCGGTCACTAGTGTCGGGATGAGACGTGAGAAGAGGTAAGGCGATGGCAGTCGACCAACGACGGATCCTGCAGACGGCCATCCCCGGGCCGCGGTCGGAACAGCTCCACGCGCGCAAGGGCGCCGCGGTGGCGTCGGGTGTGGGCACCACGCTGCCGGTGTACGTCGAGCGGGCCGGCGGCGGGATCGTCGTTGACGTCGACGGCAATCACCTGATCGACTTCGGCTCCGGTATCGCGGTCGTGTCCGTCGGCAATGCCGCGCCACGGGTTGTGGACGCCGTGCAGCACCAGGTCGCCGACTTCACCCACACCTGTTTCATGGTGACCCCGTACGAGGAGTACGTCGCCGTCGCCGAGAAGCTCAACGAGTTGACGCCGGGCCCACACGACAAGCGCTCGGCGCTGTTCAACTCCGGGGCCGAGGCCGTCGAGAACGCGGTCAAGATCGCTCGGCACCACACCGGCCGGCAGGCGGTCGTCGCTTTCGACCACGCCTATCACGGCCGGACGAATCTCACGATGGCGCTGACCGCGAAGAACATGCCCTACAAAAACGGCTTCGGGCCGTTCGCCGGCGAGATCTACCGGGTGCCGATGGCCTACCCGTACCGCTGGCCGACCGGTCCGGACAACTGCGCCGACGAAGCGTTCGAGACCTTCGTGACGCAGGTGCATTCGCAGGTCGGCGAGCAGAACACGGCCGCCGTGATCATCGAACCGATCCAGGGCGAGGGCGGGTTCGTCGTGCCCGCTCCCGGGTTCATGGCCCGAGTGGCCGAGTGGTGCGCCATTCACCGCATCGTCTTCATCGCCGACGAGATCCAGACCGGTTTCTGCCGCACCGGCGACTGGTTCGCCTGCGAGTTCGAGGGCGTCGTCCCGGATCTGATCACCACGGCCAAGGGCATCGCCGGTGGCTTGCCCCTGGCCGCGGTGACCGGTCGCGCCGAAATGATGGACGCCGTGCATACCGGCGGCCTCGGTGGCACCTACGGCGGCAACCCGGTCGCCTGCGCCGCCGCGCTGGCCGCGATCGAGACGATGGTCGCCGACGACCTGTGCGGATCGGCGAAGCACATCGAGTCGGTCATGCGTCCCCGCCTCGCCGCGCTGGCCGAGAAGTACGACGCCGTGGGTGATCTCCGCGGCCGCGGCGCGATGCTCGCGGTCGAGCTGGTCGAGCCGGGTACCAAGGATCCGAACCCGGCGCTGACTGCGGCGATCACCAGCGCCTGCCACCGCGAGGGTCTGATCACGCTGACCGCGGGGACGTTCGGCAACGTGCTGCGGTTCCTCCCGCCGTTGGTGATCGGCGACGAACTGCTGCACGAAGGCCTCGACATACTCGACTCCGCGTTCGCCGCCTCGGCCTGACGCCGCCTGGACGCCGCTTCGCCCCGACCGGTTGCCAGCACGATCAGCTCGGCCACGGCGACCCCGCGCCGGCAGGGAGCATCGCCCAAACCAGGACGTAGCTGGCGGTACGGCAAGCGACCGGGCAACCTGGTCGCGGCCGCCCGGTACCCTGAGGTTTCCGCCAGAACGTCGTGAAGGGTTGAGCTGTGGGCCTCGTCGTGCAGAAGTACGGCGGCTCCTCCGTCGCCGATGCCGAGCGGATCAAGCGGGTCGCCGAGCGGATCGTCGCAACCAAGAAGGCCGGCAACGACGTTGTCGTCGCGGTCTCCGCGATGGGCGACACCACCGACGAGCTGATCGACCTCGCCGAGCAGATCGTGCCGGTGCCCGAGGGCCGCGAGTTCGACATGCTGTTGACGGCGGGCGAGCGCATCTCGATGGCGCTGCTGGCGATGGCGATCAACTCGCTCGGCTTCAAGGCCGAGTCGTTCACCGGATCGCAGGCCGGCGTGCTCACCACCTCCGTGCACGGCAAGGCGCGCATCGTTGACATCACGCCCGGCCGCATCGAGACCTCGGTGGCCGAGGGCAACATCGCGATCGTTGCCGGCTTCCAGGGTTTCTCCAAAGAGACCATGAACATCACCACGCTGGGTCGTGGCGGCACCGACACCACGGCGGTGGCCCTGGCGGCCGCACTGCACGCCGACGTCTGCGAGATCTACACCGACGTCGACGGCGTGTTCACCGCCGACCCGCGCATCGTGCCCAACGCCCGGCGGCTCGAGACCGTCACGTACGAGGAGATGCTCGAGCTCGCCGCCTGTGGGGCCAAGGTGCTGCATCTGCGCAGCGTCGAGTACGCGCGCCGCTACGGCGTGCCCATTCACGTGCGCTCGTCGTTCTCGGCCAAGCCCGGCACCACCGTAACCGGATCGATGGAGGACCCCGTGGAACAGGCGATCATCAGCGGCGTCGCGCACGACCGCAGCGAGGTGAAGGTGACGGTCGTGAACGTTCCGGACAAGCCGGGCGAGGCGGCCGCGATCTTCCGCGAGCTCGCCGATGCCGAGATCAACATCGACATGATCGTGCAGAACATCTCGACCGGCGGCACCGGACGCACCGACGTGTCCTTCACCCTGCCCGCCACCGACGGACCCCTTGCCCTCACCTCGCTCAAGCGCATCCAGGACCGCGTCGGTTTCACCGACCTGCTGTACGACGACCACGTCGGCAAGCTGTCGCTGATCGGCGCGGGCATGCGTTCGCACCCGGGCGTCTCGGCGCGGTTCTTCACCGCGCTCGCCGACGCCGGCGTCAACGTGGAGATGATCTCGACCTCGGAGATCCGCATTTCGGTGGTCTGCCGCGACACCGATCTCGACATCGCGGTGCGCGCCGTCCACGACGCCTTTGAACTGGGCTCGGACGAAGAGCAAGCTGTCGTCTACGGAGGTAGCGGCCGATGAAGGTCGGAATCGTCGGGGCCACCGGGCAGGTCGGCACGGTCATGCGTCGGCTGCTCGCCGAGCGGGCGTTTCCGGTCGACGAGATCCGCTACTTCGCCTCGTCCCGTTCGGCCGGCTCGATGCTGACGTGGGAAGGCGTCGACGTCCGCATCGAGGACGCCGCCGCCGCTGATCCGTCCGGGCTCGACATCGCACTGTTCTCCGCCGGCGGTTCGATTTCGAAGGAACTCGCGCCGAGGTTCGCCGCCGCGGGTGCGATCGTCATCGACAACTCGTCCGCTTGGCGGATGGATCCGGACGTCCCGCTCGTCGTCGCCGAGGTGAACGGCGCCGAGGTGCACAACGCGCCGAAGGGCATCATCGCCAACCCGAATTGCACCACCATGGCTGCGATGCCGGTGCTCAAGCCGTTGCACGACGCGGCGGGTCTGACCCGTCTCGTCGTCTCCACCTACCAGGCCGTGTCCGGTGCTGGACTGGCCGGCGTCGACGAGCTGGACACCCAGATTCGCAAGGTGGCCGACAACGCGAGCAGCCTGACCCACGACGGTGCGTCGGTCGCGTTCCCCGACCCGGTCAAGTTCTCGCGGCCCATCGCGTTCAACGTCCTTCCCCTCGCCGGCTCGATCGTCGACGACGGCGAGTTCGAGACCGACGAGGAGAAGAAGCTGCGCAACGAGTCGCGCAAGATCCTCGCCATCCCCGGTCTTCTCGTGTCGGGCACCTGCGTGCGCGTGCCGGTGTTCACCGGCCACTCGTTGTCGATCAACGCCGAGTTCGAGCGGCCGCTGTCGGTGGCCCGCGCGCTCGAGCTGCTCGCGGCCGCGCCCGGGGTCGAGATCACCGAGGTTCCGACCCCACTGCAAGCCGCCGGCCAGGATCCGTCCTACGTCGGTCGCGTGCGGCAGGATCCGGGAGTACCGGACGGTCGCGGGCTCGCGCTGTTCGTCAGCAACGACAACCTGCGCAAGGGCGCGGCGCTCAACGCGGTGCAGATCGCCGAGTTGCTGGCCAGGTAAGCGGCGACCGCTCGGCGCGAGAACCAACGCAGTGCTGGCTAGCATCGCCGCCATGCCACTTGCGTCCCGGCCGATGACCCCGGCGGAGAAGTACTACGCGTTCCTCGACTTCGTGTCGCCGATGAACCTGATGCTGGTGGCCGAGCTCGACCGCTGCCTGCCCATCGACCAGGTCGAAGCCACCTGGACCAAGTTCACGGCGCTGCGGTCGCTCACCCGCATCCGGGTGCACGCCGATCTGACCTTGGCTGACGGCGGCTCGGCCGAGACGGACTTCGACGGCAAGGAGCTGCCGGTCGATCAGTGGAACGCGCAGCTCAGCCACGAGTCGCTGCGACCGTTCGGCCTGGACCGGCCGATGCGCTGCCGCTACGTGACCAGTCCGGACGAGGGGCGAGCGCGCCTGGTGCTGATCGCGCATCATTCCGTGGTCGACGGACGGGTCGGCATCGCCGATCTGCAGAACTTCATCCGCGCCCTCGACGGCCAGGACATCCCGCCACAGAATTCGCTCTCGATCGCCCATCCGTCGCCGAAGTCGTTCCCGTGGCAGGCCGACCGGAAGGAACTCGTGTCGATGCTGCGTGGGATCACCGCTCGCAACGACGAGGCCGGACCGCTCGAGCCGACCGTGTGGGACCACCCGGACGCTCCGCGGCGTCCGCGGTTCTTCTCCTTGACGCTGGAGGGTGCGGAGGCGGCCGGTCTGTTGGCCGGGGCGAAGGCGAACCAGGCCCGGGCCTATCCGGCCATCGCCGCCGGGTGGCTCGTCACCGTCGCCAAGCGCATGTGCGAAGGGACGATCCCGACCGTCCAGCTCGCCACTCCAGTGGATCTCGCCGTTCCCAGCGACGACCCGGATCGCGCCACCTCGCCGGTGGTCAGCGTCATCTCCACTCGACACCAGGTGTCACCCGAGGCGCCGTGGGAACTGGCCCGTGGGGTCATGACGAAGGTGACGGCCGCCATGGACCGCGGCGAGGGGGAGCTGTTCTTCCACCTGAACCGGGCGAAGAACATCCAAGATCTGGACGCCGGCGCGCGCCTCGTCTCTCACGCACTTGCCTCCGCGCCACCGGCCCTGAGCGTCACGAACCTCGGCATCGTCGATCCCGGGTCCGATCCCGAGTGGCTGCACTCCATGTGCGGCTACATCCCGGCCACGCCCAACCAGATGGTGTTCGTCAGCGGCCTCGGCTACCGCGGCCGGCTCGTCCACAGCGTCTCGACCGACGACAGCCAGGTCGGGCCCGAGGCGGCGGGCGGGATGGTCTCGGAGTACTGCGACGTCGTGCGCGGCATGGGCCTCAACTAGCGCGACTGTCCTCCGGTCGCTTCGCCACCACGCGACCCGGGGACGCCGCGATCACGGTGTAAGGGTCGACATCGCGCATCACCACGGCGTTCGCGCCGATCACCGCGCCGTCGCCGATCGTCACTCCGGCGATGATCACCGCATGCAGGCCGATGTACACGTTGTCGCCGACGGTCGTGTAGAGCCGCTCGTCCGCACCATGTGGCTGTGGGCCGACCGCCGCGCCGGCCTGCAGCGTGCAGTTCGCCCCGATCGTCGTGTACGCGCCGAACCCCGCACCGATCGAGTGCGGAAGGTAGAGGCCGGGGCCGACGGTGGCCTGCGGGTGCAGCTCGGCGCCGGACACGCGAATGCCGCGAGCGCGGATGAGCAATGCGACGGGCAGCAGACCTTTGCCGGCCAGCACGTGCGATATGCGGTACATGACGACCACCCGCACGGCCGGGGTGATGACGAGCTTGGCGATGGCGCGCAGCCAGAACCTCCTGTTCGAGTAGTTCCGGAAGTTCGGGTGCGTCGTGGCCTCGATGTCGGCACGTACCAACTGGAGAAACGACAACTCACTCATCCGGTCTCGTTCCAAGGGAAGGGCTCCATGTCACGCAGTACCCGGCGTCGCCGGTTGCGGGGGAGGTGGTCGATGTAGAGCACGCCGCGCAGATGGTCCGTCTCGTGTTGCAGGCAGCGAGCAAGGTAGCCGGTACCGCTGACCTCGACCGGCTTGGCGTCCTTGTCGACGCCGCGCACGGTGGCGGCCCAAGCCCGCTCCAGTTCGTAGTAGGGACCGGGAACCGACAGGCAGCCCTCGTCACTGAGGTCGGGCTCGCCGCTCGTCTCGATGGTCGGGTTCACGACGTGCCCGCGGGCGCGACCGCCGCTGCCGTCAGGGCAGTCATAGACGAAGACGGCCAGATCGACGCCGATCTGGGGCGCGGCGAGGCCGACGCCTTCGGCGACAGCCAGCGACGCGAACATCTGGTCGATCAGCGTCGCGAGGGCGGCGTCGAACTCGGTGACCTGACGGGTCGGCGTAGCGAGGACTGGGTCACCGACCACACGGATCTTCGGTGGGGGCGTAGACATGCGAGGCATTGTTCACCTGGGCAGGGGGCGGGGACGCGACGGTACCCCAGTCGCTCCGGCAACTGCTGCACTCGCGACCGATGTCACGTTCGGGCGGTCGGCAACCAGGCCGAGCACGCTGATGGTGGCTCGCACCGTCGCGGAGACCTGCTGGGCGATCGAGGTGGCCTGTTTGATCCGGCCGCGGTACGGATCGGGCATGTTGTCGTCGTCCTCGGGCACCGGACCGTCGATGGCGCGGATCCCGGCGATCTCGGCGATGACCTCTTTCGGGTTTCCGCTCCCGACGTGACGGCTCAGCCGGGCGAACTCCTTCATCGTGAACGTGCGTCGGAAGGCACTGGGTAGTTCGGTCATCACCTGGTCGCGGTGCGCGCGCTCGGCGGTGAGGATGAGGTCGGCGTCGACCGCCATCCACGGCTCGAACTGCCGGGCGCGGTGCTGGCTGGGATCGATGCCGAGTTGGCCGAGCGCCGAGGCCGACGACCGGTCGATGCCGTGGCCGAGGAGCGCCTGCACTCCGGCACTGGAGATGTTCACGTCGGCTTCGGGCGGTAGCCAGCTTCGGAACAGCAATTCGGCCATCGGAGAGCGGCACACATTACCGGTGCAGACGTAAAGAACGGTGAGACTCACCGTCCCAGTATCACAGCCTTCCTATGCCTACCCGCCCTGGACGCCCCCGTTCGAGTCATATTGGTGTTCAAATGTCGATCTTCACGTTGTTAAGTCATCGTGTGGTGCACGCGGCGAATCTCGTGCGAAACCTGTCGCCCGGTAGCTCGTTGGTTTCCCTATGCGGCTGAACCTTCATGACTTCAGCGGGCACCCGTTTCAGGTCCAACTGTCGCGCGAGCTCGCAGCACGGGGCCATGAAGTCGTGCACGGATTCAGCACCCAATTCGTCACCGGGCGGGGTCGACTCGAGGTGACACCGGACGATCCGCAGGGTTTGCGGATCGAAGGCATCACCTGCGACCGGCCCATGGTCAAGTACTCGCCGGTCGGGCGCACCCGGTTCGAGCTGAGCTACGCCAACGCCTGGCGCGCGAACCTGGACCGCGAGGAGTTCGATCTCGTCGTCGCGTGCAACGTCCCGCTCTTCGCGCTCGCCCGCATGCAGTCGCACTTCGCCCGCCGATCGCAGCCGTGGGTTCTCTGGCACCAGGATCTCTACAGCCTCGGTGTCGGTGCCGAAGCCTCCCGCAAGCTTCCGGCTCCGCTCGCCGGCCTGGCCCGGGGCGGCGTCGAACGGATCGAGCGCGCCCAGATCAAGGGCGCCGCCGGCGTCGTCGCGATCACCGAAGCGATGGTGCAGCAGTACCGCGAATGGGGTGTGCAGCGCGACGACGTGCACGTCATCCCGAACTGGGCGCCCCTCGACGACATCACGCCGGGCGACCGCGACAATCCGTGGTCGCGGGAACTGGGTCTGCCCACCGAGCCGGTGCGGCTCATGTATGCGGGCACGCTGGGCCGCAAGCACAACCCGCTGTTGCTGCTCGAGCTCCTCGATGCCGCCAAGGCTCGCGGCGTCGACGCCGTGCTCGTCGTCGCGTCGGAGGGTGTCGGTGCCGACGACCTCGCCGCCGCGGCCGGTTCCCGGCCCGACGTCCGCATTGTCGGCTACCAACCCGCGCATCGCTTCAGCGACATGCTCGCCAGCGCGGACGCGGTCATCGCGCTTCTCGAGCCGGACGCCGCGCAGTTCTCCGTGCCCAGCAAGGTGCTCAGCTACCTGTCGGCCGGTCGGCCGATCATCGCGCTCGTTCCGTCCGGCAATCCAGCGGCCCAGGACGTCGAGGACGCCGGCGGCTTCGTCGGCACACCCTCGGGCGGCGGTGCTCGGGCGGCGGCAGCGTGGTTGCAGCACACCGCGAGCACCCCCGGTCGGATCGCCGAGATCGGTCGTTCCTCCCGGGCATTGGCCGAACAGCGGTTCGACATCTCCCACATCGCGGATTCGTTCGAGCGAGTCATCCAGAGCGCCGTCGGGGTGCCGACTTCCGTGCCCCGATCGGCTCGCATCGCCTATCAACCCGGTCATGACAGCCAAGAAGTCGCCTCATGACAGACGTCATCCACGGGCCCAACCCGGACGACGCGCCTGTGCTGCAGCAACCGGTGTTCGCCGGCCGGGTGGAGCCGCTCGTCGAGCGCCCGCACCCCGTCGCGCCACCCTTCCTCGCTCCGCGCGCGCCGGTGGGGCGGTGGAGTCGCCGCTACGTCGGAACGCTCGTTCTGGAAGATGCGCTCTGCGCGATCGCAGCCATTGCCATCGGTCTCGCAGTTCGGCTCGGTATCCCGTCCGACGCTCAGATCGGCCACTACTTCGCGGTCAGTCTCGTCATCACACTGGCCTGGCTGGTCAGCCTGCAGATCGCCGGCGCGTACGAGCTGCGGAAGGTCGCGACCGGTGCCGCGGAATGCCAGCGGGTTCTCCGCGCCGCGCTCAACCTCGCCGGCGCGTCCGCGATCGTTGCCTACTTCTCGCACATGACGGTCGGCCGCACCTTCATCGCGATCGTGATTCCCGCCGGCGCGGTCCTGCAGGTTCTGGCCCGTTTCGGCGTGCGCAAGGGCGTGTACGCGCGCCGCAAGCGCGGCGAATGGACGAGCGCGATCCTCGCCGTCGGCACCAGTGAATCCGTCCGGCACCTCGTCGACGCCACCCGGCGCAATCCCTTCGTCGGCCTCGTGGTCATCGGCGCTTGCGTTGAGGACGCCGAAACGAGTTCGGAGATCGCACCCGGAGTACCGGTCCTCGGCGATGTGCGCCAGGCCGCCGCGATCGCCGAGCAGATCAGTGCCGACATCGTCGCCGTCGCCGGCACCGGCCTCGGCCCCCGTCGCATCCGCGAACTCGGGTGGGAACTGGAGGGCACCGGCCGCAACATGGTGATGGCCCCCGGACTCACCGAGGTTGCCGGTCCCCGTGTCCATGTCAGCCCGGTCGACGGGTTACCACTGATGTGGGTCGACCAGCCTCAGTTCACCGGTATCGCCCGCGTGGCGAAGCGCGCGATGGACATCGGCGGCGCCAGCCTGCTGCTGCTGCTCGCGTCACCGTTCCTGCTGCTCATCTGGCTGCTCGTCCGGATTACCAGCTCCGGCGCAGCGTTGTACCGCAGTCCGCGCATGGGTACGGACGGCAAGCTGATCACCGTCTACAAGTTCCGGTCGATGTACTCCGACGCCGAACATCGTCGCGCCGACCTGCTCGAGATGAACGAGTCGGCCGGCGGCATACTGTTCAAGATCCGGGCCGATCCGCGCGTCACGCCGGTCGGCCGCTGGCTCCGCAAGTTCTCCCTCGACGAACTGCCGCAGCTGCTCAATGTGGTGGCCGGATCGATGTCGCTGGTGGGACCGCGCCCGCCACTGCCCGACGAGGTCGAGCGCTATCACACGCACGTGCACCGCCGGCTGCTCGTCAAGCCGGGCATGACCGGTCTGTGGCAAGTCAGCGGACGCAGTGACCTCTCGTGGGATGAGGCCGTGCGCCTCGATCTGTACTACGTGGAGAACTGGTCGTTGGGCTTCGACGTCGCGATCATCGTTCGGACGATCTGGGCCGTGCTCCGCGGCCGCGGGGCGTACTGAACCGTGATGACAGGCTGAGGAGTGGCCACGTCGTCACCACGGCACCGGGGTGTCGTTGATTCCGTCATGCGCAAGCTCCGACGCAACGGCAAGTACATCGTCACGGCCATCGTGCTGCTCGCCTTCGTACTCGCTCTCGTCCTGTTCGTGAAGGCGTACAACGGTGGATCCGACAACCCGGTCGCGGCCGGCGGCTTGAACCACGCCACCGACTCGGCTGGGGCGCTCCGGTCGCCCTCGCCCTCGCCGTCACCCTCGCCGTCGCCGAGCAAGGCGCGCCGGTCGGGCTCGACCGACCCCACCGGGCTGCCGACGAAGCTGCCGCGGGTCACCTTGACGCCGGCCGAGCCGGGTGGCTTCACCTACGCCGATCTGCCCTCGCACTCGTTGGTCCTGCGCGTCACGTCGTCCGCGCCGATTCCCGGGGTCGGCTACCTGGTG
>JAOPVG010000311.1 GCA_025966255.1 Jatrophihabitans sp. | reverse complement strand
CGACGTGCCCACTCACCAGAGCAGCCGCCTCGCCGAGTTCGGCCCTGAGGCGATCAAGGGCGTCCGTGCTGCGCCGGTACACGATCCGCACCCGGGCGCCGCTCTGCGCGAGCTGGGCGGCGATGTGCGCGCCGACGCCGCGACTGCCGCCGACCACCACGGCACTGCGCCCAGCCAGGACCGCGGCGTTGGCCGGACGCTGTTGATGTTGCGCATCCAGCGTGATGGCGAACGGGGCGGGCCGCTGCATCGCCCGGACCCGCGCCTGCGCGACGCAGTCCCCGGCGCGATAGAGATCAGCCGCGACCGTCACCAGGCCGAACCGCTCGTCGTAGCGGCCGAGGCTCACCACACACTCGAGTTCGGCCGCGGCGCCCGTCTGGTCCGCGTCGCCCGTCTCGTCCGCGCCGAAGCGGATGTCGACGTCGACGAGCAGCGCCTGCCGGCCGGGCAACTCCATCCCGGCGACGTAGCTTGCGAAGGCCAGCGCGGCCAGGTGGGTGTCGGGCCACTGCGTCAGCGGATCCCCGGCGAGCGCGCGGAGGGCGTCGACTTCCGCGCGGTAGCGGATCGTGCGCGGCGCCCACGACGCGACACCGGCCGCGTCCAGTTCGGCGGCCGTGGCGCGAACCGTCTCAGCCCGAGCCACCGGCGCGGCATCCCCCGGCGCGGCGTGCTCGCCGTCCCAGTCGACCGAGACCGTGTTCGCCCGTTCCCCGTGCGCGAGCAGGCTCGCCAACCCCGGTCGACCGGCCACCACCTCGTACCCGCCGTCGAGGAAGAGCGGGCGCTGGAACTGGGCTCGCAGCCGCGACGGACGCGCCGCGGCATCCGGAGCGCCGACCGCGGGCAGCGTGCGCAGCGCACCCAGCACGCCGAACACGACCCGCGACCCGAACGGCGTCCGCCGCGCGTAGTCGTCGGACATGTGCAGCGGGTTCTGGTCGGCCGTGGCGGCCGCGAAGCGGGCGAGATCGTCGGTCGAGAATCGGATCACGGAGCTGCGGGTTTCGGCGGAGTGTCCTCGAGGTATGGCGGGTCTCAGTCCAGGCTGTTCTTGACCTCGTCGTACACCCAGCGGTACGTGCGCTCCAGGCCGTCCGTGAGCGTGGTCGGCGGGGCCCAGCCGTAGCGGCGGACGATCTCGGTGTTGTCGCTGCTACGCCCGCGCACGCCCTGCGGCGCACTCAGATCGTGCGTGCGCTCGACGAAAATGCCGGCGATCTTCTCGACGATGTCGACCATCTGGTTGATGCTCACCAGCTCGTCACTGCCGAGGTTCACCGGCGTCGGGTCGTCACCGGCGGTGATCATCTTGGTGCCGTGCACGCAGTCGTCGATGTACATGAAGGTGCGGGTCTGCTCGCCGTCCCCCCAGATGTCGATCTTGTGCTCGCCGGTGATCGCCGCGGTCGCGATCTTGCGGCAGATGGCGGCGGGCGCCTTCTCGCGACCACCGGTCCAGGTGCCGTTCTCGCCGTAGACATTGTGGTAGCGCGCCACCCGGGTCTGCACGCCGTAGTCCTCGAGGAAGTGCCGCGCCATGCGTTCGCTGAACAATTTCTCCCAGCCGTAGCCGTCCTCGGGCATCGCCGGGTAGGCGTCCTCTTCACGCAGCGCGGTGACGTCGGGCGAGGTCTGGTGCTCGGCGGCGTACACGCACGCGGACGACGAGTAGAAGTAGCGGTCGACGCCCGCTTCCTTGGCCGCCTGCAGTACGTGGGTGCTGGTGAGCACCGACAGCATGCACGCTGCCTTGTTGTTCTCGATGAAGCCCATTCCGCCCATGTCGGCGGCCAGGTTGTAGACGACCTGGGCGCCGTCGACCGCGGAGCGCGCCGTCTCGAGCAGCGACACATCGCCCTGCACGCTCTCGACGTCCGGGTGGACCTGATGCCACTCGTCGAGCGGCTTGACGTCCACACCGCGGACGCTCTTGCCCTCACCGAGCAGGGACTTCACCAGATGGCCGCCGATGAAGCCACCGGCGCCGGTAACCACTGCATCAACCGAACTCACGACTGCCTCCGGGGGGATGGGTCAGTAGAGGTGGAACGGAACGGAACGGCGCCAGCCTCGGAGCCGCGACTATCGGTCTAGCTCACGACGCTGGTTCTTCGACCTGGTTGCGTCGTCGGGCCCTGCGGCCGCCTTCTCCGGATCCGGAGCCGCGGCGTGAGTGACTTGCTGGGGACTCCTCAGCTCGGTAATAGGTGTAGCCGTACTCGCCCGTGCGCTTGTTCGGCACCCGGTTGAGGACGACACCGAGCAGCTTCGCGTCGACCCGGGCCAGCGACGCCGCCGCGCGCTTGACCTGCGAGTCGGTGGTCACCTTGTGCCGCGCGACAAGCAGTGTGCCGTCGGCCAGTGCGGCCACCTCGGAGCCGTCGGCGACGGGCAGCAGCGGTGCGGTGTCGATGACGATGTAATCGACCTTGTCGAGCAGCGAGCGGATGATGTCGCGCACGTAGGACGACGCCAGGACCTCGCTCGGGTTGGGCGGGGTCGGACCGGAGCTGAGCACGTACAGATTCGACCCGGCGTTCTGCAGCGCCTCGGACACGTCGATCTGGTGGATCAAGACGCTGGTGAGACCGACCGGGCTCGGCAGCCCCATCACCTTGGCGATCGTCGGGCGACGCAGGTCGGCGTCCACGAGGCACACCGTGAAGCCGGCCTCGGCCAACGTCGAGGCCAGGTTCATCGCGACCATGGTCTTGCCCTCGGTCGGGATCGAGCTGGTGATCGCGATGACGCGGGGATGGTCGTCGACGTTCGCGAACTGCAGGTTGGCCCGGAGCTGGCGGAAGTTCTCCGCCCGCACGTTGCGCGTGCCGGCCCGGGTCGCGATGGGATGGCGGCTCGCCTTCGGATCATCGACCACCGCGCCCATAGCCGGCTTACCGGCCACCTTGGCGAAGGTTTCGACGTCCTTGATGCGGTTGTCGAGGATGTCGCGGGCTACGGCGAGCGCGGCACCGACGAGCAGGCCGAGCAGCAGACCCAGCGAGATGTTGAGCACCGGCTTCGGCGAGGACGGGCTGGACGGCGCAACCGCGGGGTCGGTGATGAACAACCGCAGAGGCAAATTGGTGGTGTTGCCGGACGAGCCGGCGTAGTAGTCCTCGACCACCTTCACGAACGCACGAGCGGCCGAGTTCGCAATGGCGGCGGAGCGGGCCGGCGAAGAGTCGGAGACGTGCAGATCCACGATCGACTGGCCGGCCGGGGCCGTCGCCGAGATCTTGCTCTTGAGATCGCGGGTAGAGATGGGCAGGTTCAGATCCGATTGCACCTTCTGCAACACCGGGGGCGAACCGACGATGGTGGCGAAGGTCGCCACCTGGGTCGCGGTGAAGGCCGCGCCCTGGGCGTTCAGCGCGGAGTTGGAGTCGATCGACGCCACGAAGATCTGAACGTCAGCCTGGTAGACCTTGGGCGTTGTCGCCGTCACCACGATCGCTACACCGGTGCTCGCCAGGACGAACACCACGATCAGCTTCCAGCGCTCGCCGAGGACCCGCAGATAGGCCCGAAGTGTCACGAAGGCACCTTTCATCGGCGTCGCCCCGACGGGGGACCGTCCGGCATGTTAGTTCAGTGGGGTTGATGTTAACTCGTGATCGCAGGCGCGTCGCGTTGTATGACGCCCCATCCTGACCTGCCGCCTCACACTGCGTATCCTCGGCAGGTCCGTAGGAGGGTACTCCGCGGCCCACCCGATGGGAGCAGCGTGTCGACCCGAGTCCGCGAGGCCGTGGCGATCGTCGTCGTCCTGGCCCTCGTGCTCGTCCTCGAAGCGTTCAGCCTGAAGTCAGGCACGATCGGCCTGGTCCTCATCGGGGTGGTCGCCGTCCTCGCCGTCGCGGTCATCGTCTTCCGGGTCAGCTTCCGGTTGGCCGGCGTCGGCGCTGCGTGCCTCGCGAGCCTCACCCTCACCTGGCACGGCGTGTTTCTCGGGCCGATCCGCCCCGGTGACGCTCTCATCTTCGTGGCCCTGCTCTGTTTCATAGTGGCCGATCCCAACCACGCCTTCGGCACCCCGCCGTGGTGGGTGAAGCAGTTGATCTTCGTCCTCCTTTTCTTGGCGATGATCCAGATCTTCTTCCCGCCGGACCCCGTCTACCTGGCTCAGCGGATCACCTTCGACGCCGGCGGCAAGGCCACCCGACCGGCGACCGGCAACCTTGCGCTGACCAATATCGGCGTCGCGATCAAGTTCATCGTCGCCGTCGCGGCGACCCCGATGGCATTCATCGGCGCGGTGCGGGTCGACAAGCGGGCGTTGCGGTGGATCGTGATCGCCTTCGTCGTCGGCAGTGCCTCGTCCGGCTGGGTTGCCATGGTTGACCACCTCGGCGGGAACTTCGGCCGGATCCTCACCGGCCTGCCCAACGCGAGCGCGCGGCAGGTCGGCTTCGCCGATCACCCGAACTTCCTCGCCGTGGCGTGCGTGATCGCGGTTCCGTTCGCGTTCTGGATGGCGTATTCCGAGCAGCGCCGCGACCGCGTGATCGGGATCATCGCCCTGCCCGGTCTCGTGTTGGGCACCTACGCGTCCGGATCCCGCGGCGGCGCAGTGTGCGTGCTGATCGTCCTGGCCCTGTGCGTGGTCTTGCACCCGAAGTCCCGTCCGCATGCGCCCAGCTTCGCTGTGGCCGGTCTGGTGTTCGTCGGCCTGATCGCGGCCGCGGTGCCGTCGATCGGCGCGGCGATCCTGCGGGCGACCCGGCTCACGAGTAGTCCGATCACCGTCGGCAGCGACCAGGTGCGCGCGCTCGCCGGCGCCCAGGGAGCACGCGACTTCCGACACTCACCGTTCGCCGGCATCGGCCTGCAGGCCTCCGGTCAGGCGTCCCAGGTGTACCTGCAGGAACTCGCCACCGGCGGGTTGATCCTGTTCATCGGGGTATCGGTGTACACGCTCGGCGGCATCGTCGCGTCGATACGACTCATGCGCACCAGTGCCCTCGCCGGCATGGTCCTGGCGGCACTGCTGACGTCGGTCGTGCTCAACTACGTCGAGACAGATCTGACCGACCGCTTCTACTATGTGCCGGCAGCAATCCTGATCACGCTGCTGGACATGCAACGAAGACAGGCCGACTCCGAATCGGAGCCGATCTCCGCCTCCGTCCCGGCGTGAAGGGCCCCAGATGACCGCATCAACGGCGATCAAACGCGTCGGGTACGAGGCTCGGCGCGTCACGCAGACTCGGCGCACGTTCGCCAACTGGCCGGTGCTGCTACGCCAGATGGCCGGCGAACGGTTCGGCCGGGGTCCGGACACCCTTGCCTTCGTCACGCGAAGCGGCGTGCGGATGACCTGCCCGAACGTGCCGGGCGCGCGGCTGCCCATGTACGAGCAGTTCGCCGACGACTGTTACGGCCGCGATTGGGTGCTCGGACCCGATCAACCGTTGCAGGTGCTCGACGTCGGATCCCACGTGGGCGCGTTTGCCATGAATCTCGCCTCGGCGCGACCCAACGTCCACGTCGAGTGCTACGAACCCTCGCCGGAAAGCGCGAAGTACCTGCGCCGCAACATTGGGCAGAACGGTCTCGGCGCCCGGATCCGCGTCCACGAATACGCCATGGCCGCCACGGTGGGTGCGGCGCTGCTTGACGACAACAGCGGGGGCAGTGTGCACAACGGCCTCGTGCGCGACGACCACCGCCTGGTGGCCGGCGACGACGCGCAGGGCCACCGCGCCACGTTGACCGTCAAGACGACGACGTTCGACCAGGCCTTGGCCGATGCGCCGGCGCCGTTCGACGTCGTGAAGATGGACTGCGAAGGCGGCGAGTACGACCTCGTCTACGCGTCCTCGCCGCAGAGCTGGGACTCTGTCCAGCGCGTCGTGATGGAATACCACCCGGTCGACGGCGAGTCATGGGACGAACTGCGTTCCTGGTTCGAGAAGATCGGGCTGCGCGTCGTGCGGCACAAGTCCGACCGTCCTGGGCTCGGAACCGCCTGGCTGACCCGAGGAGCGGCGTGACGTCGACACCGATTCGTCCGAAAGCGCGTGGGTTGCCGCGCGCACTCCACAACCGCGTGTATTGGGCTCGCCGGCTCGTGCAGACGCCGAAAGCCTTCGTCAACTGGCCCCAGATCCTGCGCGACATGACGTTGGGCCGCGGCGGTCGCGGACCGGCCGAGCTGACCTTCCGCACCCGTAGCGGCCTGCTGATCAACACGCCCAATCGGCCCGGCGCCCGCGTCCCGGTGTACGAGATCTTCGCCGACGACTCCTACCGGTTCGAGTGGTTCCTCGGCCCGCTGCTGCAGCGGCCGATCCAGGTGCTCGACATCGGTGCGCACGTGGGCACCTTCTCCTGCCGGCTGACGCAGCTGCACCCCCAGGCGCGAGTGCAGGCCTTCGAGCCGTCCACAACAACGGCCGAGTTTCTGCGTCGCAACGTGGAGCAGAACCACGTCAACGATCGTGTGCAAGTGTTCGAGTCGGCGCTCGCCGGCAGCACCGGCGTCGCGATGTTCGACGACAACGGCGCCGGTAGCGGATTGAACGGCCTGGTGGCCGCCGGGCACTCCACCGGCGTGGGCGTCGAGGTCCACACCATCGCCTTCGACGACGCCATCGCCGACGCGCCCGCACCGGTCGATGTCGTCAAGATCGACTGCGAGGGCGGCGAGTACGACCTCGTGCTCGGCTCGAAGCCGGAGAGTTGGGCCAACGTGCAACGGGTCGTCATCGAGCACCACCC
>JAOPVG010000308.1 GCA_025966255.1 Jatrophihabitans sp. | reverse complement strand
GATCTCGACGCCGAGTTCGGACAGCAGCCGCAACAGGTGGTTGAGGGTGCGCTGCTCGACCGCGGGCGCGACCGTGACCAGCTCGGACACGACGCGCACCGGCAGCCCATCGGCCGCGAGCAGCCGGGCGGTCAGCAGCGGGTCGACGTGCGGCTCGGTGCCGCCGACGACCAGGACGGGCCCGGGCGGACGAGCCCCGGCCAGGACGTCGGAGCTGGTAAGCACAACTGCCGACCCGTCGGTGGTGAACCCGGGCGGGCCGGGCACCGCCCCGGTGGCCCACACGACGACGTCGGCATCCAGCGCGGCGAGGTCTTCGACAGCGGCGCCGAGACGAACGTCGAGGCGGGCGGTCGCCTGCGCGGTGAGCCGGTCCAACCAGCTCGTCCACCGGACCCGGGCGGGGTCGCGCACCAGCTCGGCGAGGCGTCCACCCAGCCGTGGGGCGCGGTCGTAAAGGGTGACGCGGTGGCCGCGCTCGGCGGCGGCGAGGGCGGCGGCCAGACCGGCCGGTCCCCCACCGACGACGGCAACCGTGCGCTGGGCTGCGGCGGCGGTGATCCGAAGCTCGGCCTCGCGTCCGGCGGCGGGGTTCACCGGGCAGCTGAAGGGCACATAGGTGCACTCGTTGCAGCCGATGCACTCGGCGATCGCGGCGCCGTCACCGGCCAGCACCTTGCGAGCGAAGCCGGCGTCGGCGATCACCGCGCGGGCGATGCCCACCAGGTCCGCTCCGCCGGCCAGCAGCGCTTCGACGTCCGCAGCGCTCGTTACTCCCCCGGTGACCAGCACCGGCACACCCGCCGCGGCCCGCACCGTCGCGGCCGCCGCCGACAGCGACGGCCGCTCGACCAGCCACGGTGTGGTGTACGCGAGCACCGGCCGTCCGGCCGCGAGGCCGTCGTGGTTGCCGAGGCTGAGGTTGAGGTAGCTCAGCCACGGCGCGCACCCGGCGGCGCCGGCCGCGACGTCCTCGGATGTGAGCCCGCCGTCGACCTGCTCCCAGGCGGGCAGCCGCACGCCGAGCAGGGCCGTCGGCCCGATCGCGGCCCGGATCCCGGCCAGGATCGCGTGCAGCACCGCCCAGCGGTGCTCGCCGCCGTAGCGGGCGGTGCGCCGGTTGTAGTGCGGCGACAGGAACCGGTTGAGCAGGTAGCCATGCGCGGCGTGCACCTCGACGCCGTCGGCGCCGGCGGCGACGATCCACGCCGCGTTGGCCACATAGGCCGCGACCAGGTCGTCCACCTCGGCGTCGCTGAGCTCGTGCGGTCGCTGCGTCGGCCACTCTCCGTCGCTCGCCGACGGAGCGACCGAGGGCTGCAGTGCGTCCCAGCTGCGTTCGGCGCCGGGGTGGTGAATCTGCCCGAGGAGCAGCGCGCCCGCTTCGTGTGCGATCGCCGCCTGCTGCGCGAGGAACGAGCCGATCGGCGCCCACGCCGATCGCGCTACCTCGGCCCCCCCACCCGCTGCCCGCGGTAGGACCGCGTCCTGGTCACCGCGGTAGGAGGGCGGCAGGGTGCCGATGCCGTCCGGGTACGAGGTCGCCGCGTAGGTCGGGGCGCCGGCCGGTGTGATCACGATGCCGGGCCCGGGCAGCCGTTCGCGCAGGTAGTCGAGGAAGCGCGCGGACGAGAGTCGTCCGAGGTGCGGCGTCATCACCAGCCGGTTGGTGACGCGGTGACCTCCGACGTCGACCGGCGTCGCCGCGAGGCCGGCTGTGCTCAGGAAGCGTCCTTCAACGGCCCGATGACTACCTCGCCGAACCGCTTGATGCCTTCCAGGCGCAGTTCGAGGGAGGCGGGGTTCTTCGGCCAGTTCAGGCGGCTGCGGGCGTCCTCGTCGTTGGCGAACAGCGTCCAAGGCTGGGACTGGATGGTGGTGACGCCGATGTCGGCGCGGCGCTTGTAGTCGTCCAGCTTCAACGACGGGCAGACGGCGAAGTACCTGAAGCCCTCAGTGCTACGACCGTGCTCGTCCAGGCGGCGCTTCATGTCATCCCAGTCGTTGGCCAGCTGCTCGGGATCGGCGTTGGTCGAGATCCAGCCGTCGGCGATGCGGGCGACGCGGTCGCGGACGGCCGGGGCGTACCCGCCCATGTACACCGGCGGGATCTCGGTCGGCATCGGCGCCATCTGCAACGTCGGGAAGCTGTAGTGCTTGCCCTCGTAGGAGACCATCTCGCCGGTCCAGAGCCGGCGTATGACCTCGATCATCTCTTCGCAGCGCTCGCCGCGAGTGGCGAAGTCCTGCTGCTGCACCTCGTACTCCTCGCGCATCCAGCCAACTCCGACGCCGATTGAGACGCGGTTGTTCGAGAGCACCGCAGCCGTCCCGACGGCCTTGGCGACGGTGAACGGGTCGCGGCTGGGCAGCACGAAGATGTTGGTCACGAACCGCACCCGGCTGGTGACGGCGGCCACGTGCCCCATCGCGACCCACGGGTCCACGAACGGTGTGGTGGGCAACCAGTGTGGCTTGCCGTCGTTGCCGTACGGGTAGGGGGACTTCAGCTCCTCGGGGTAGATCATGTGGTCGCTGAAGGCGATGCCGGTAAACCCGGCGTCTTCCGCGGCGGTTGCGAGTTGCAGCATGTGGGCGGGGTCGGTCCACGCCAGCGGCAGGTAGAACTCCATGTCAGGCCTGCGCGGCGTCGGCGCCGATGAAGACGACCGGACTGTCGGTCATGATCCAGATGCTCTTCTCCTGGTCCATGAACTTCGGGCCGTCGGGGCCGAGCTGCTCGGCGACCTCGGGCGCGGAGAGGAAGCCCTGGAACTCCGCCATCGACTCGAACGACTGGATCGCGATGCCGTCGAAGTCGGGCGAGTTGGCGCGGTCGTAGTCGGAGTCCAGCCGCGGGTGCTGCGCGTAGTACGCAGTGTGGCGGCGCTCTTCCGGGATGCCGGCGACGAGTGGCCCGTGCACGTCGGCCCAGTGTCGGCGGAAGTCTTCCCTGGACATCCCGGGTTTCGCCTTCACGAACGCGATGAGGTGGATCATGCGAGAGCCTCCTTGCTCGGCCTGACGCGCACCGGGTCAGCAGAATTAATCAGTACACAAATCATACGAGCAGACGCCCGCTGGTCAAGGGACGAGTTCTCCGCCCTGCGCTAGCTCCACAGGTCATCGACGAGCGGCTTGACGTCGTTGGCGAACCGGTCGGCCTGCTCCAGCAGGGCGGCGGTCGTCGGCCCGGGCGGCGGGGCCAGCAGCAGGTGCTCGACGCCCACGTCGTGGAAGCGGCGAATCGAATCGGCGATCTTGCGCGGCGAACCGATACACGGCTGGTCAACGTCGCCGGCGTCGGCGACCACCTGGAACCGAAGCCGGTGCGCGAACGTGAACGCGGTCGGGTCGCGATCGCGCTCGCGCAGGAGCCCGGTGAGCCTGGCGTGCATCGCCGCGGTGTCCTCCAACGTCTGGTAGACACCCAG
>JAOPVG010000300.1 GCA_025966255.1 Jatrophihabitans sp. | reverse complement strand
GCGAAGAACACCAGCCAGACCGACGATGTCAGAGCCGGCGTCCGGTACTGCACGACGTCGATCACAAAGCGCAGGGAAGCGCTGGCGTCTTTCGGGTTCTCGAAATTTCCGTCCATCTCGTCCGCGGCCATCCCACCGACCGTCCGCGCCCGGTACCCGCCGTCGAAAAGGACCTTCGTCGGCAGCTGATCTCGGACGGCGGTCTGCAACTTCTGCCAGGAGGAACGGTCGGGCACGTCTTGCTGCGCATGAATCCAGGCGCCGGTTGCCTTGGATCGATTGGTCTTCAGCAGCGCCAGGACGGGATCCCAACTTCCGCCCTGGCCGGCCAGTGCGAGCAGGGAAGCCGACGTCCGACCAGCAGGGGACAGCGCGACGTCGACACCGATCGGGTCATCGACGGGCAGCCAGTCCGAGGCGGTGTCAACGACGAATCGGGGGGCTACACCGTTGAACTGCTGGCCGCTGCGGTAATGGCCCGACAGCTTGGGCGGCGCCTTACTCGGCAGCAAGACGACCGCGGCAGCGACCGCTAGCCCTACCAGCGCCGCGGTGACAGCAAGGAGCGGCCACTTGCGGCGGCGCAGAACGGAACGTCGAGGTTGACCCATTCCCGGCTCAGCTCCGCCGGCCAGACCTGCCAGACCGTCACCGTCGACGTCGTCGGCGACGGGCATCTCAGCTACATCGGCATAGGGCTGCCCCTCAGGCTCGGCATACTCCTGGGCGTCGGCGGCCTCGAGTTCGGGTGCGTCGGTCTCCTCGACCGGTATCTGCACGCCGGACGGCCTCCACCCCGGCGGGAATGGCCTGGGACGGAAGGAGGGAAGTTCGACCGGGGTGCGGGTCTCCTGGTCGTATTCGACATCGGCTCGCCGCCACGGCGGTGAGGTGTCCACCCCGCCCAAGGTGCGTCCGCCGCGCACCGGTGTTGCGACATCGAGGGCACCCTTCAGTTCCCGGGTGAGCTCTTGGCAGCTGTCATAGCGATCCTCGGGCGCCTTGGCCATGGCCCGCCCGATGACCGCGTCCACGGCCGGGGAGAGATCGCTGCGCGCGGCGGTGACGGGCGGCGGCATGTCGACCAGATGCGCCCAGAGCGTGGCGGCGTCATCGTCACGATGAAAGGGCACCTGGCCGGTGAGGCATTCGAAGAGCAGGCAGCCCAGGGCGTACATGTCGGTGTGTGCATCTACGGGCTTGCCGGCGATCTGCTCGGGAGCGACGTAGTCGATCGTGCCTAAGAAATTGCCGGTGCCGGTCAGCCCACCGGTGAGCGAGGAGGCTCGCTTCGTCAACCCGAAGTCGGTCAGGTAGACATGATCGCTCTTCTCATGAACGGACGTGAGCAGCACGTTGCCCGGTTTGACATCACGGTGCACCAAGCCCAGCTCATGCGCAGCATCCAAGGCATCACCGATCTGCTCGATCAGTCGCAGCGTCCGCGACGGCGTCAGACGGGTATCCCCCGAGAGTGCTGCCTTCAGATCGGGCCCGACGACATAACGCATCGCGATGAACAGCAGGCCGTCGGCATTGCCGGCCTGGTAGATCGGGATGATGTTCGGATGGTCCAGCGAGGCAGCAAGCCGGGACTCCTGAATGAATCGCTGCTGAAACTGGTGCTGGTCACTCAGCGAGGGCGTCAGCAACTTCAAGGCCACCTTGCGCCCCAGACGGGTGTCCTCAGCCCGGTAGACGACCGCCATCCCGCCGCGGCCGATGACCGACTCGATGCGGTAGCCCGCGATTTCAGCGCCGACCGGCTGTTCGCTCATTGACGCTCCTAGCCCGAGCCAACATGGTCACCGCACCACCCGCAGAACTGGTGATGTGGTGCGAGTCGCCCTCCACAGGTCGTACAGAACGTCGGCGCTTTCGTGGCCGCGGGTCGGGCCGAGGCGCCGGCCGGCGACCGGGATATCAGCCCCGGATCGCGGCGCACCGGCGAACCGGTAAGCAGAGCCGACGATGGCTGCCCGGAGCGGCTCGGGCTGCTGCTGGCCGGCGTCGGCGGTGACCGGTTGCCCGCGGCCGAGGATGGTCGTGGGTCCGGGGGCGCCGCTCCGCTCGGCCGTGGCGGCCCCGGTTCCTTGGGCCCGTGCGCAGCGCTCGAGGCAGCAACCTCCGCCGGCGACGGCCTTTGCCGTTTGCGGCGGATCAACCATGCGATACCGGCGGCAATCAGCAGTACCGCAACGCCGATGGCCAACCACAACCACCACCGCTGCCCACCGGTCTGTGTAGCCGGCGAAGTCGCCACAACCGTCGACGGCACCACCGATGGGCCGGGCTGGCCCGCTCGCGTCTTGGCGAGGGCGATTGCCAGATTCTGCGCCGCCAGGAAGTGCCCCGGATACGCGGCGAGGGCCAACCGGAAGCCCTGGATCGAGGCGGCGAAGCCCTGGTTGTGGAACTTGTGCATCGCCGACTCGTAGTTTCCATCCGCCAGGCCATGAGTCGGGGAGACGTTCACCTTGGCGTCAGTCAGCACCGCCCGGATCGCCGCGGTCCGGATGAGGGTCGGGCCGCCGGCCCCTGGCTGGCCTGGTGGCACCGGCGTCGCCGAGATCATCCCGATCACCTGGCCCAGCTCGGCAGCGACCGGTCCGCCCTGCAGACCGCCCTTCAGCACCGCAGGCGTGACCAGCCGGAACGGCCGATTGTCACCCTCCGGGGCCTTGAAGCGGGTGCCGCCAACCTTGTCCAGGTGGGCCTTGTACGCCTGCAGAAGGTGCTTTTTGTCGGGGATGGCGTTGAACCCGAGAACGCCCAAATGGTAGGTCCTGGCGTTGGAGTCGGCGAGATTGACAGCAGGCATGCTGCCGGCTGAGACGCGCACTACCGCGATCCCGGAGGCGGTGCTCGTGAGCACCTTCGCGTCCAGCGCGCCGTACTTGGCCTGGTCTGTGACGTAAGGGTAAACGGTCACGAACTGGGTCAGCGTGATGACGCAACCCCCGGCGGAGTTCGTCCGGCCTGAGTAGCAGGCGCGGAGCCGGTTCGCCGGCGTGTAGTCGAACGGGCCGCCGACGTCTGGGCCGAACGTCCGCTGCGTGAGCAGGTCACGCGGCACACCAAGGGTCGGGTTTTTGGCGGCCGGATACGTGGTGCGGAAGATCGAGTTGATCGCGTAATTCCTCGCCGCCTGCTCATCCGGAGCGACCGCGGCGGACGTGGTGACGATGACCGCCGACGGGTCGACGACGAACCCGCTTCCGGTTTCGAGGACCGGGTCATAGGGACGCTCGATGAGATTGATGTGGGCGGTAGTCACGTTGTGCTCGATGAGCGAAATCTGAACGTGGTAACCGGATTCGATGAAGACGACACCGGGACCGGTGAGGTCTGCCGGCGTCGGGTGCACATGGGCGTAGGCGCTTGGCATGCCCAGCGGAAGCAGGGCGGCTGCAAGCGCAGCGACGATCAGCGCACGTACGGTCCGGACACGGGTCATAGCGCTCTCGCGGGATGTGGCGAAGAGGCCGTCCCTGCCGGTCTCCCCCGGATCTCTTCGGTATAGACGCGGCACCCGCGAGGTGTCAACAGGCAGCGGCCCTACTGCGCGGTCCGCGGCAAACGTCGGTCATTCCCCTTGCGCGGCTAATGGGGTAAGGCGTGCGCTGCCGGATCACCGGACCCGGGCCCGCGAAGCTCCTGTTCCAGCAGCCGCTGAGCAGTGAGGACCCGAGCCGGTTTCAGCTGACGCCAGCTGTGGATCGCTGTCCTGGTCAGGCTGACGCGCCGGTAAGCCGCGGTCCGGTTCAGCAGCGACGACCCGTCGCCCACCCCGGCCGCGTGGCGGTACTCAGTCAGGAACCGCTGGCTTAGCTGCCGAACATCCTCAGCGCTGTCCCGGCCGGCGGCGGCGTACGCCTTGCTGGCCGTGACCGCCAGATGCCCGGTGAACTGACCAAGATCGAGCGCTGGTTCGGCCACGCAGGTCGCGTCGAAGTCCACCAAGCCACTGAGCGGGCCGTCAAACAGGAACTGGCCCGGGCTGAGGTCACCATGCCCGAACGCCGGAAGCAGGGCATCCTGCTCCGCCACCGCGTCCAGCGAGTCCAGGCCGGACATCAACGATTCGGCCAGCGCCGGTGCCAGCGCCGCGATAGCGGTGATCTCGGCTTGCGCGGCCTCGCGCTCGCCGGGCAAGGTGCGCAGCGGTCCGACCATGGCGACCTCGTGCAGATTCGCAGCGATCTGCGCGCAACTGCTCAAAACGTCGTCCAGCCCCTGCCTCCGACCAGCATCGGCGACCCACGACCGGATGAGCGGGGACAGCTGTGGGGCACCTGGGATCGCGTCGAGCAGCACGATCCGCTGCTCGGGCAGGTACCCGCGGAAGCGCGGAATGAGGAAAGGACGGGTTCGTCCGGCACCCTGCAGGAGGTGAGCGCGGACGGCCTCGACCGCCGGACCCACGCGGGCGCCCTGCTCGTCGTCATAAACCTTGCCGTATACAACCTGCTTGACCGTGCGCCCCGTGACACCCAGACGCCAAAGCACTTCGTAGCGCAGCACGCAACGGCTCCGGTCATAGCGCACGACCTCGGGGCGGCAAGCGGCCAGGGTGAGCCCACCGGTCGAATCACCGAGAACCTGCGCGAAACTCCGACCCAGCTCACCAGGGTCGGTGGCGGCCAGCAGGCCCGGTCGGTCTGGGTCCACCGGGAACGCGTGCAGCACCAGGCGCAATGGCCACACCGCGTCGCCCAGTTTGTGAAAAGCGGTCAGATCCTCCCTGCCGGTGACCTGACCGGCCAGCGGCAGGACCCGCTGCTCCAACCAGTGCTCGGCGCTTTCGGCAGCGGGGAACAGCCGTGCGCCGACCAGATGCTCGATGCTGCGTCCGGACCCCGCCTCGCGCAAACCCAGTTGGTAGCGCACGCAGACGCCCTCGCCCGGTCGCACGATCGCGTGCCCGGGCGTACACCAGTCAAGCTGCCAGCCGTCGGCGAGCATGCCCTGCAGTCGGGGCGCCATCGCGTCGGCATCCAGGGCCTCGGCCAGACCCGGCACGGCCCGGTTCAGAGCGGGAGACAACATCGGATCCAGGTCGTTGTCCTCCAGCGGCCGCAGCCCGCGGCGCGGGGCGCGGCCAGTCAGCGCCCGGAACGTCTCGGCGGAGGCCGGCCGCGGCACCGCCTTCGTCAGGAACCGCTCGAAGTCCCGGGGAGGCTGCTGAGGTCGACCATCGACGGTGACCCGAACCTGGGCCACTCCATCCAGTTCGATCTGATCCCCCTCCCGGGCGCCGGTCCGCGCCGCGTCCCCGACGGTGACCGGCTCCCCGAACTCGCGGGCGTAGAGCTCGGCGTACAGACCGCCGCGGGCCAGCAGATCCTCCGGAGTGCCCTCCTCGAGAATTCTGCCTGCCGACAGCACCAGGATGCGGTCGACCGACCGGATGAGTTTGAAATCGTGCGACACGATCAACGCCGAACGGCCTTGGACCAGGGTGCGCAGCGCGTCCAGTACGCCTTGGGCGGATTCGGCGTCGAGTCCGGTCGTCGGTTCGTCCAGAATGAGGATCGGGGCGTTTCGGATGAATCCCCGCGCGATCGCCAGCCGCTGGCGCTGGCCGCCCGACAGGCTCGCCGCACGTTCACCCAGCTCCGTGTCATACCCCTCGGGCAGCTCCATGATGAAGTCGTGGGCGTGCGCTTGCTCAGCGGCCTGGATCACCTCGTCCCGGGTCGCGCCGGGCCGCCCATAGGCGATGTTGGCCGCGACCGTGCCGCTGAACAGGACCGTTTCCTGCAGCACCATGGCGATCTGCGCCCGCAGCGATTCGACC
Source organism: Jatrophihabitans sp. (assembly GCA_025966255.1). Taxonomy (GTDB): domain Bacteria; phylum Actinomycetota; class Actinomycetes; order Mycobacteriales; family Jatrophihabitantaceae; genus Jatrophihabitans. Next base: position 26 of record JAOPVG010000300.1, on the reverse strand, counting down.
GTGAAGTGCCGGATGTCTTCGCCGTC
>JAOPVG010000272.1 GCA_025966255.1 Jatrophihabitans sp. | reverse complement strand
CGATGGGCGGCGGTCTGAGGGCGTGGCCGGGATGGCGGCCCGGGCCACCTCACAACGGTTGCGCGTTGACGGAGGCGGCGTCATCGCAGCAGACGCCCAACTTCTCTTACGGCTACCAGGAAGGCGACCGACCTACCGGTGTACCTGCCGCTCCCGGCAGCTAACCCCACCACCAGATGGCCGTTAGCACTGGCGACCGCGGGTCCGGTTCACGCCAGGGTTGATATTCCTCGCCGGCATTGCCATACGGAGCGACAACGATCATGTCCACGCAAGTTGACATCGCCGACCGTCCGGCGGGCTCGGCGAGCCCAGGGCCGTCGCCCCCAGAAAGGCGCCGGCTCGGAGCGCGTCTCATCGTGTTCAGCGTGGTCGCCGCGATTGTTGTCCTGGATCAGAGCTTCAAATGGTGGGCTTGGCGCAACGCCATCGGAGTCCGCATGAACTACGGCGGAGATGTTCTTGCGCCGTCCGTCGTCGGCCGGTGGTACCGAGCACCCCTGGACGGCGCGGCGCTCGATGCCATTGATTCCGGCCTGCTGCTCCTGGCCGGATGGCTGTTCTTGCGCCGGCGCCGCCCGCTCCCCGTGTTGATCACCGGAGCATTGATCCTCGGCGGGTGGAGCAGCGACATTCTCGATCGTCTGGGCCTGCATTCCTGGACCGCGCCGGGCAGCGTGCGGGGGGTGGTCGACTTCATTCCGATCGGTCACCACTACTACAACGTCGCAGACATGTTCATCATCGGCGGCACGCTCTTGTTCGCCGTGGCCCTGGCCGGCTCGCTGGTGCGACGGTTCGTCAAGGGGCGGCCGGGCCCGACCGATCAGCCCACCCCGCAGAGCGGTCATCCGCGGCGGGCTCGGACCGCAGTACTGGTCGCAGCTACCGGAGTCGTCCTGGCCGGCGCCAGCGGCCTCGGCGCCGCGACCTTCGGTGGGGTGACCGCGCCCGTTCCGTCGAAGGCGAGCACCACTTATCAAGCCTGGCACGTGTCCCACCGTGGCGACGTCATACCAATCTGACCTGCAAGTGCGCCAGGGACGCGTGTGCCGGGGGACCGGACCAGTGTTGGTCATGCCTGCTGGCGGGCAGTGAACTTGGCCGCTCGCTGCAATGACGAACGAAGCCGGGCGGGAGATCGTGAGACGACGGGAGGAGATCCAAGCGATGGCAGGACCCACTGTTCCCCCGGACGCCCCCGCCGAGGGCGGACGGACGCGGGGTGGCATCCGGCAACGGCTGCCCAACAGCCGACAGCCGTCCCCCCCGCCATGGCGGGTGGAAGGCGTCGGGGACGGCCAGGGGCACAAGCCCAAGCAGCGGTCGAGCTGGGCCCGCTTCGGCTTGCTGTTGGCGGTTCTGCTGATCATCAACTGGATCGTCTCGTCCCTGCTGCTGGGGCCGGCGTCCAGGGAGACGGTGTCGTACACCTTCTTCTGGACCCAGGTGAATGCCAACAACGTGCAGGACATCACGTCGACCGGGGACACCATCCAAGGCGACTTCAAAAAGCAGGTCGCCTACCCGACGGGCAGCACGAACCCCACGCAGGTGGTCCGGTTCACCACGCAGCGCCCGACCTTCGCGAACGACGGCCTCTTCCAGAAGTTGCAGGCGAACGGGGTTCAGGTCAACGCGAAATCGCCCGACCAGGCGGCCCCGCTGTGGGAGCAGGTCCTGGTCGGATTCGGTCCGACGCTGCTGTTCGTCGGCCTGCTGGTGTGGTTCTGGCGACGATCGAGCGCCGGCGGCGGCCTGGGCGGGCTGGGCGGAATCGGTCGGTCCAAGGCCAAGCTGTACCAGCGCGACGACGCGCGCCGGACCACGTTCGAGGACGTGGCCGGCATCGACGAAGTCGAGAACGAGGTCATGGAGATCGTCGACTTCCTGCGTGATCCGGACCGCTACCGCCGACTGGGCGCGCAGATCCCGCGCGGCGTGCTGCTGTCCGGCCCTCCGGGTACCGGCAAGACGTTGCTGGCGCGCGCGGTCGCGGGTGAGGCCGATGTGCCGTTCTTTTCGATGTCGGCATCGGAGTTCATCGAGATGATCGTGGGCGTCGGGGCCAGCCGGGTACGTGACCTGTTCGACCAGGCCAAAAAGGTCGCTCCGTCGATCATCTTCATCGACGAGTTGGACGCCATCGGCCGCGCCCGTGGCGGCTCACAGGTCATCGGTGGCCACGACGAACGGGAGCAGACGCTCAACCAGATACTCACCGAGATGGACGGGTTCACCGGGTACGAGGGCGTCGTCGTGCTGGCCGCCACCAACCGGGCGGAAATCCTGGACCCCGCGCTGCTGCGTCCCGGGCGGTTCGACCGCCGGGTCACGGTCAGCCCGCCGGACCAGGCTGGCCGGCAGAAGATCCTCGAGGTACACGCGCGCAGCGTGCCGCTGGCCGGCGACGTGAACCTGGAGCGCATCGCGGCGGCCACGCCCGGCATGGTCGGAGCGGACCTGAAGAACCTGGTCAACGAGGCCGCCCTGCTCGCCGCCCGCCGCGGGCATGACGAGGTCACCGCCTCGGACTTCAGCAACGCGGTGGAGAAGGTCGTGCTGGGCACGGTGCGCGGGATCGTGCTCTCCCCCGAGGACCGGGAGCGCACCGCGTACCACGAGGCTGGCCATGCGCTGCTCGGCATGCTTACGCCGGGTGCCGATCCGGTACGCAAGGTGTCGATCATCCCGCGCGGTCAGGCGCTGGGGGTGACGTTCCAGGCGCCGCAGACCGACCGATACGGGTACTCGGTGAAGTACCTGCGCGGCCGAATCGTGGGTGCCCTCGGCGGGCGAGCCGCGGAGGAGCTGACCTACGGGGATATGACCACCGGCGCCGAGAGCGATCTCGACCAGGTCAGCGGCATCGCCCGGCAGATGGTGGGCCGGTGGGGCATGTCGGAGGCGATCGGCCCAGTGTCGGTGCTCCCCCCGCCCGGGCAGGAGTCACCGCTGGGCCTTGACGGTGTCGCCCCGGCCACCAAGGAACTGGTGGACCGGGAAGTGCGCCGGATCGTGGAGGAGTGCTACGCCGAAGCCCTGAGCACCCTGCGCGAGCATCCCGACCAGCTGAATCGCCTGGCCCGTACCCTGCTGGAGCGGGAGACGCTGGATGAGGACGAGGCGTACAAGGCCGCAGGGATCGGGCACGAGACCACACCCGTAGACCTCGCCAAGTAAGGACCCCCGTGGCCGTGGTGCCGACGATATGGCGGCGCTGAGATACTGATGGTCGACGTGTCCGACCGGGCCCGTGGTGTCGCTGCTAGTTGGGAGTTCGTGCGCGTGCGGAGCAAGGTGCAGAAGATCAGCCCGAAACGGGCCGGCGAGATGCTCGAGGCGAATGAAACCAACCGGCCGCTGTCACGGGCGACGGTCCAGTCC